>JAAYRT010000077.1 GCA_012518635.1 Halanaerobiaceae bacterium
ATTTGGTGCCGTATAAGCGATCCCCGGCATCTCCCAGGCCAGGAATAATATAGGCATTGTCGTCAAGGCGTTCATCGATGGCAGCAGTAAAAATATCTACATCAGGATGATCCTTTTGCACCCTTTCAACGCCTTCCGGAGCAGCGATTAAACACATTAATTTTATGTTTTTAGGCCCCCGTTCCTTTACAAAACTGATGGCAGCAGAGGCAGAACCGCCGGTTGCCAGCATGGGATCGATAACTATAAGCTCTCTTTCATCTACATCCGTGGGCATCTTACAATAATATTCCACTGGTTCAAGAGTTTCAGGATCACGGTAAATACCGATATGGCCGACTTTAGCTGCCGGTATTAACTTTAAAACACCATCCAGCATGCCCAGGCCTGCTCTCAGAATGGGAACTACCCCGATTTTTTTCCCTTTCAACATATTAACCCTGGTTTTCTGCATGGGTGTTTCTATCTCAACTTCCTCTAAAGGCAAATCCCTGGTTACCTCATAAGCCATGAGTGTAGAGATCTCATCAACCAGTTCTCTAAACTCCTTGGGGCCTGTGTCTTTATCCCGCAAAAGAGCCAATTTGTGCTGCACCAATGGATGATCAATTACTGTCACTGTACCCATTTTTCTAGTACTCTCCCCTTTCAATACCACTTATCTTATCCAGCCTGTTCTGATGACGACCTCCCTCAAATTCTTCACCCAGCCAGGTTTTAACTATCTCCAGGGCCAGTCCAATACCAACAACCCGGGCACCCAGAGTAAGTACATTACTATCATTATGATTTCTGGTAGCTTTGGCAGAAAAGACATCATGACACAGAGCAGCCCTTACTCCCTCTACTTTATTGGCTGTTATACACATACCAATTCCGGTACCACAAATCAGGATACCCCTGTCATATTCCTTATCGGCAACAGGCTTAGCAACCTGATAACCATAGTCAGGATAATCCACAGACTGAGAACTATCTGTTCCCATATCCTTATATTCATAACCTGCTTCTTCCAGAAACCTGATAATCTCCATCTTAAGATCATAACCAGCATGATCTGAACCGATAGCAATCTTCACGATATCACCTCTGTTAGTATTATTCTCCCTTTTCATTAAATTACCTGCCTCAATTTCAAATTGAGGCAAATTTCCTATTATGGTCTCCAGTACCGCCTTAATCTCATCTCTGACAGCCCGGTAGACCTCTTCCCCCTGTCCAAAGGGATCCACAATATCCAGATTCAGCTCCTCTACTGCAGAATCTCCTCCAATTTTTGCAGCAAATTCCTTCAGGGTATAAGTTTTTTCCCTGTATTCAGGAAAACGGGCTAGAACAATATCCCTGTGGCTTTCTGTCATTGTAAGAATTACTACTGCTTTTTCTAAACTCTCCTGTTCAAGGATTCGGCTGCGGTGAGCAACTGAATCGATAGCCTCTTCCTTTAATACAGTCTGTGCATGAGTACTGATTCCATCTCCTGGCAAAGCAGCAACTCCTACTGATCTGGCCTGCCAATGTCCCATACCCCTTTCCCTGGCCAGCATGTTAAATAAATACTCGGCCATAGGACTGCGGCAGGTATTTCCTGTACAAACAAAGAGGATTTCTGGCATTTCTCAACCTCCTTTTTAAATCAGACCAGAAAAATGTAAACCCAGTAAAATCAGGACAAATCCACCAAGGAACTGGGCCTTATCTCCAACATAACAACCAATCCTTGAACCACAACGGAGACCGGCAGCCATCATCAGGCCCGCTACAGGTCCGATAATCAGGGTAATCATGGGATTAATATTTCCCAACATACCCAGACCTATACCAACCGATAAAGAGTCTATACTCACACTGACTGCCAGGAGCAGGAGACCCCAACCTTCAAGATGAAAATTGCAGGGATCTTCCTCCTTCTCCAGCCAACGTTCTATAATCATATAAAAACCAAGTAACATCAGCAGGCCAGAACCTATTAAAGCCAGAATATTGTCCACCTTCCCCTGTAAATTAAAAAGATTTAGTAATAGTTTCTCCAGAAAACCAGCACCATAAAAACCTATTAAGGGCATAAAGATATGGAAAAGGGCTATCACTGAGCTGGCCCTGATAACATTCTTCCTGTTAAGTTCCTGGGCACCACAGCCACAGGCTACAGCTACAGAGAAGGCATCTGTTCCTAAAGCTATAGACAGAGTCATGGTCTCAAAAATGCTCAAAATAATCTACTCCTTTTATTGTCCTGGATCCTATTTCCTGCTACTGGCTTTGCGAATCCTGTTCATGATCGCCTCACCTATACCCCTTTCCGGAATTGCCTCAATATAGGCCCTGTCCAGAGAGAGGGTATCCAGATGACGCAGGAGCTGAAAGATACCAGCAGCTATAAGTTCCGGCCTCTCCCGGGGTCCCATCTTGATAACCTTGCTATCCCTTAAAGAAGCCTCATATTTACCGGCCCATTCTTCACTTAAAATTAAGGCAATATCACCCTCCAGGCCAGATTGCAAAAGATTCTCCAGAGCCTGTTCATCTTCTATGATATATAAAGGTGTTGCCGGTGAATAATGCCTGTATTTCATCCCCGGCGACAGGGGTTTTTCTATCATATTGCTCTTTTCAGTACCTTCCCCTTCATCCCCGGGTTCATGGAGATAAGCACCAATCAGTTCCCTGATCTCTTCCCTGCTTACTCCTCCTGGCCGCAATATCCGTACCTTTTCACTTCTTACATCTATTACCGTTGATTCCAGGCCTACCCTGGCCGGGCCGCCATCCAGAATCAGGGGAATCCTCCCCTTCAAATCCGCATAAACATGTTCTGCCCTGGTAGGACTGGGAGCACCGGATTTGTTGGCACTGGGTGCAGCGATAGGCACCCCAGCCAGTTCAATGATTGCCCTGGTCAGGGGATGGGCAGGCATCCTGATAGCTACACTATCCAGGCCTGCTGTGGTCTCAGCAGGGATAGTCTCCTTTTTATCCACTACTATAGTTAAAGGGCCTGGCCAGAAAGTCTTTATCAACCTCTCTGCCTGAGGATTTAAACTCCCCCTTACCAGGCCTTCCAGTTCATGAAAACCGGCAATATGGACGATGAGGGGATTATCCTGGGGCCTCCCCTTGGCCCTATAGATTTTTTTTATCGCCTCCGGTTCAGTGGCATCAGCACCCAGGCCGTAGACAGTTTCGGTAGGAAAGGCTACCAGTTCTCCCTTCCTTAACAATTCAGCTGCCTGCTGTAAAACAGGGAGTTCCTTTAAACTATCTATATTCCCTTCCTCTATTAAACTTTCATCTATTCTAATAATTTCGGTTACATATTCTTTCATATCTAAACGCCTCATTCTTCTTATAACCTTATCCCGATTCACCAAAAAATCCTTAAATTGCCTCTATCTATAAGCGAAAACCATACGGTCGTGGCCGGAATAATCTTTCTTAACCTCTACCTTACTCCAGCCGGAATCAAATAGTTCCCTGACCGCTGCCGCCTGGTCATATCCTATCTCCAGGGCCAATAAACCATCATCCTTCAGAACCCTTAAAGCCTGGGGTATCAGGCGGCGGTAATAATCCAGCCCATCAACTCCGCCATGCAGGGCCAGTTCAGGCTCCATCTTTACCTCCCGGGAAAGCTGGGCCATACCTGCCTGGTCTATATAGGGCGGATTGGAAACTACAATATCCACATTATCCTTATTCAACCAGATGAGGGGAGTAAGTAAATCTCCCTCCATTACCTTGACCCTTTCCCCCAATTCATATCTGGCAATATTCTCCCTGGCCACTTTCAGGGCTCCGGGAGAAATATCTATAGCCAGAATTTTGGCTCCTTCTATATAATAGGCCAGGGAGACTGCTATAGCCCCACTGCCTGTACCTACATCGACAATATTGGGGCCGGACAGATTGCGACCTTTACAATACTCAATTATATTCTCAACCAGTTCCTCTGTCTCCGGCCGGGGAATCAGGACCTCTTCGTTTACAGTAAGCTCCAGGGACATGAACTCCTTTTTACCCAGTAAATAGGCCACCGGATGATGGCGGGACCGCAGGTAGACCAGCTGCCTGTATTGGCCCAGCTCCTGTTCATTAAGAGGCTGGTCAAAATCCACGTATAATTGAATCCTTTCTTTTTTCAGGACATGGGCCAACAGGACCTCGGCATCAAGCCGGGGGTCCTTTAGGCCGTATTTTTTAAAATACTCCACTGTGGTGTCAAGTAACTCCCTGATATTCATCCTCTACACCTTCTGCAATCTTCTGGCAATATCTTCATTGAGCAGTTCTTCCACAATCAGGTCCAGCTCACCATCCAGGACCTGGTCCAGTTTATAGATAGTGAGATTGATGCGGTGGTCACTGACCCGGCCCTGGGGGAAATTATAGGTCCGGATCTTCTCACTGCGTTCCCCGGTCCCAACCTGTGATTTCCTGGCCTCATCGATTTCTGCCCTCTGTTCTTCCTCCAGTTTTTCCTTCAGCCTTGCCCTGAGAATTCTCATAGCCTTTTCCCTGTTCTTATGCTGGGATTTCTCATCCTGGCAGGAGACGACAATTCCTGTCGGCAGATGGGTAATCCGTACAGCAGAATCAGTGGTATTTACACTCTGGCCGCCAGGCCCGCTGGAACGGAAAACATCTATCCTCAAATCATTGGGGTCAATCTCCAGTTCTACCTCTTCTGCTTCAGGCAATACTGCCACTGTAGCAGTAGATGTATGGATACGGCCACCGGACTCGGTAACAGGTACCCTCTGTACACGGTGCACCCCGCTTTCATATTTCATCCTGCTATAGACATCTTCCCCCTCCAGGGAAAAGATAACCTCCTTAAAACCACCCAGTTCAGACTGGCTTGAACTCATAATTTCACTCTTCCAGCCCCTGCCCTCAGCATAACGGGTATACATGCGGAAGAGGTCAGCAGCAAAGAGGCCAGCTTCATCACCACCGGCTCCCGCCCTGATCTCAACAATAACGTTCTTCTCATCATTGGGATCCTGGGGCAGCAAAAGGACAGGCAGTTCCTTCTCCAGCCTTTCCTTATCAGGCTCCAGCTCTGCCAGTTCCAGCTCTGCCAGTTCCCGGATGTCATCATCTTCTTCACTTTCCAGAAGGGCCCTGGCATCCTCTATACCCTTGACCACCTCTTTATACTCATTATATTTATCCACTATCTTTTTGATTTTGGCATGTTGTTTCAGTAATTTCTGATACTCACTCTGATTGCTGATTATCTCCGGATCACTGAGTTGTTGATTAAGTTCTTTATACTTTAATTCCATTTCTTCCAGTCTTTCCTTAAAACCCAGCATGCTATTTCACCTCTCCTTCCGGTAAGACAGCCTTCAGGGCTGTGATTGCCACCTCCAGCATCTCATCATCGGGTTCCTTTGTTGTTATTTTTTGCAGATACAGGCCTGGTAATGCCAGGACCTTTATAATCGGGTTTACTCTATCCTTTGCAGCCAATTTTAGCACTTCATAGGAAGTACCTGCAATCAGAGGCAACAATAAAATATGGTATAATATCCTCAGCAGAAAAGGAGGACGGCCTAGAAAAGAGAAGAAAAAGATACTTATCAGGATGACCAGAAACATAAAATTGGTCCCACACCTGGGATGCAGGGTGCTGAACTTCCTGGCATTCTCCACCGTCAAAGGCAGACCGGCCTCATAGGTGAAAATAGTTTTATGTTCAGCTCCATGATACATAAAAACCCTCTTAATCTCCTCCATTCTGGAGATTAACAAAACGTAAACTAAAAAGGTTATAATCTTGATGATTCCTTCAATGAGATTTAATATGATATTACTTCTTATAAATTTTTGTAAAAGGGAAATGATACTTGCCGGCAGTACTATAAAAAGCAATACTGCTGCACCAAAGGCCATAATTAAGATACCGGCCAGCTCCAGCGGGGTAAGTTCCGCACTTTTCCCCTCTTTCTCTTCTTCTCCATCTACCACATCCCCAGGTGTGCCGTCAGCATGGTTAGGCGAAACTCCTTCTCCCGTCTCTTCCTCTTCTTCAAATAGACTGGCAGAAAAGGTTATAGCCTGATAACCTATGATAAGGGAGCTAATCAGGGAAACAACCCCTCTGATAAAGGGCCATTTTAAAAAGGGATACTTATCAGCTGCTGAACTGATTTTTTCTTTCTGCAGCACAATTTCACCATCAGCCTTCCGGACAGCCATGGCAATACTGTCTTCCCCCCGCATCATGACTCCCTCAATGAGCGCCATTCCGCCATATTGTTTCCTGCTCATAAATAACACTCCATTCCAGGACCCTCTGTCCCCCAGTTATTCCCATAATCTTGGGTTTTTAGTAAAAAAAAGCAGAGCCTCCAATACATAAGCCCTGCCAGTCTAACAGGCCCCTATTCTTCCTCTGAGAGGCCGTACTTTTTATTAAATCTCTCCACCCTGCCCCCTCTGGTAGCTCTACGCTGTTTGCCAGTGTAAAAAGGATGGCAGTTAGAGCAAACTTCCACATTTATGGTATCCCTTACAGACCTGGTTTTGTATTCTGCCCCACAGGCACAGGTAATTGTGGCATCAACAAGTTCCGGATGTAACTGTTTGTTCATGCATCTCACCTCTTTCTACCGTTTTTAACTCAATACATTATATCACAGGAATAACTCTGATGCAAGATTACCAAGAGCTCAATCCTCAAAAATTTTATCCAGATAAAGTAATAATTCGTCATTATCTTTTGTATTCTGGAGATACTTAACCATGGAGCCCATGACCTCTACCGGATCCGCCTTATTGATCCCCTTTCTGAATTTCCAGATGGTCTTCAATTCTTCTTCACTCAACAAGAGGTCTTCCCTCCTGGTTCCGGATTTCTGGATATCAATGGCAGGATAAATCCTCAGCTCCGCCAGATTCCTGTCCAGATGAATTTCCATATTGCCGGTTCCCTTAAACTCCTCATAAATCACATCATCCATCCGGCTTCCAGTATCTACCAGGGCTGTTGCCAGGATAGTCAGGCTGCCGCCCTCCTCAATATTTCTGGCTGCACCGAAAAACTTCTTGGGAAAATGCATAGCAGTAGGATCCAGCCCCCCGGACAGGGTCCTGCCGCTGGGAGGAGTCACAACATTGGAGGCCCGGGCCAGGCGGGTAATACTATCCAACAGGATGACCACATCATGTTTATGTTCAACCAGCCTTTTGGCTTTCTTCAAAACCAGGTCAGCTACCTGCAGATGGCTCTCCGGCGGTTCATCAAAGGTAGAGCTGATGACCTCAGCGTTGACAGAACGTCTCATATCTGTCACTTCTTCCGGCCTTTCATCAATCAATAAAATCATCAATTTTATCTGAGGGAAATTAGTGGTAATACTATTGGCTATCTTCTGCAGGAGGACAGTCTTTCCTGCCTTGGGCGGGGAAACAATCAAACCCCTCTGCCCCTTTCCGATAGGTGCAATCAGATCTATCAATCTGGTGGATATCTCCTGGGGATGGTATTCAAGGGTAATCCTCTCCTGGGGATACAGGGGAGTCAGGTCTTCAAAATAGGGCCGGTCTTTGGCCAGCTCCGGATCCTGATAATTAACTGCCTCTACCCTTAAAAGGGCATAATACTTCTCCGCATCCTTTGGCTCCCTTACCTGTCCCGAGACTACATCTCCTGTCCGCAGATCAAACCTCCTGATCTGGGACTGGGAGATATAAATATCATCACCGGAAGGCAGGTATTTGGAAGGACGCAGAAAACCATACCCCTCTCCATTGACTACTTCCAACACTCCCTCAGTAAAAATATTTCCGCCTTTTTCTGCTTCTTTTTTCAAGAGGGCAAAGATCAGGTCTTTTTTACGCATCTGGGCATAACCACTGACCCCTATTTCCCGGGCCAGCTTATGTAATTCTGTTATGGTCTGCTTTTCCAGTTCACTAATATTCAATATAAAAATTCACCACCTAAGCAAATAATGAAATAAACACCAAAACCAGTACAATAGGAATTTCGTTAGGGAAAAGGGAAAGGGAAAGGAAAATCTGGAGTAAAAAGGTTAAAAGGGTATTCTGTTAAAAACAGCCATACCCTTTTAAGCTTCCATGAAGGAAAACACCTGATTAAGCCCTGCCATTACTTCCTAAAAACATAATCTTCTCAACCACTGCAGCCTTAATGGCCTCCCGGCCAGGGCCACAAATTTTCCGCGGATCATAAACCTCAGCATCATTGGCAAGGACTTCTCTAACCTTTGCAGCATAAGCCTGTTGAAAGTCAGTATTTACATTAACCTTACAGACTCCCAGAGAAACAGCCTTCTTCAAATCCTCTTCCGGAATACCTGACGCACCATGTAAAACTACAGGTATCTTGATTCTTTCTTTAATAACTTTTAATCTATCAAAGTCCAGTTTTGGCTCTCCTTTATAAACACCGTGAGCAGTACCAATGGCGATCGCCAGGGCATCCACTCCAGTCCTTTTTACAAATTCTTCCGCTTCTTCTGGATTTGTTAAAGTAGCGTCCTCCTCATCAACTGAAAGATCATCCTCAGTACCACCTAGACGGCCCAATTCTGCCTCAACACTTACCCCTACTGCATGGGCAGCTTCCACAACCTTGCTGGTCAGCCTGACGTTTTCTTCAAAAGGTAAATGAGAACCATCAATCATTACAGAAGAATATCCATTCCGGATACATTGCATGATAACCTCAAAACTGCTGCCATGATCCAGGTGTAGTGCGACTGGCACAGTAGTATTTTTAGTAGCAGCTTGAACCATGCCCACAACATAATCCACGCCTATATACTTCAGGGCACCTTCACTGGTCTGCAGAATCAAAGGAGATCCCGTCTCCTCAGCAGCCTGGACTATAGCCTGTAGGAACTCCAGGTTGTTGATATTAAAACCGCCTACGGCATAGCCTCCCTCATTGGCCTTGTTTAAAATATCTGCCATTGGTACTAAATTCATATGTAGATTCCCCCTTATATTGTTATAACTGAATGAATTAATTTAAAAACTTTTGGTCTTACCTGCAGAAAGATTAACCTTTATTTCATCCAGTTTCTTGACAGCTTCCAGGTCTTCCTTGCTTGCAGCAGGAATCTGATGATAAGCATAACAGTTATTACAGGAAAGTTCAAGTCTATCTGAAAAAAGCTCAATATTTATATTATGGCTTCCGCACTCACAAAATAACCTTCCACTGGCAGCAATATCATCTAAATAATCCAATACTTCCAGCATTATCTCAGGATTTACAAATTCATCAAAGCCTAAATCATTAGCCATGGAATTAAGTTCTTCCTGCTGCCGCTCCAGTTCCTGGTTAATCAAATCATAAGGTCCGTAATAACCCAGGTTCAAATCGGTATCGAGACAGTATATAGCATTCAGATACTTCTGGGACCAGAATTGTTTTCTCGTAAAAATGGCACTATGCTCCCGATCACAGATGATACAATAATAATCCACGATAACATATGAAGAACCCTTCAATCTGATGCTGGCTTTATGAGTCCCACATTCGCACTGAAAAGTAATTTTCTCTCTCCCCGACAACTGGAATATATTCACCTGATCTACTTCCAACCTTCCACAGCCTGGACAACGCATTGCAAAAGCGGTAGTCAATTCTATTACCATGGCCTTAACCTGATCTTTTATCAGGAACTCACCTCCTCACCTAGATTATTCTCCATTATAATGAAAAATCCTTTTAAAAATAAATTATTATAAAATACTTTTTCATGAAAAAACCTCCCTTTCCATTATTAACGGAACACGGAGGTTTTATACCTTCTTTATTCCTGGATTTCAAAAAACCTTAAGAGCTCTTCCAGGGTACCCTGCCAGTCACACCGGGGTTCTTCCCCGGTACGGTTAATTAAGTAATCTGTCACCAGAAAGGTCTGCATACCCAATTGGCCAGCCACCAGGTCTTCCTGGACATCATTGCCGATCATCAGGCAGTTTTCCGGCTCCAGATCCAATAAGTGCAATATCTCTCTATAATAGTTAACATTTGGTTTACTGTAATGCATGGTTTCATAATCTGTGATTAAAACAAAATCATCTGGATCTACATTGGCCCAGCGTAAACGTTCCCTAAGGGCTTCGATGGGAAAAAGGGAATTGGTAGCCAGTACCAGCCGGTAACCCTTATCCTTTAAACCTTTGACCAATTTCCTGGATAAGTGATTTTCCTTTATATCTACTCCCAGAAGGGGGAATTTCTCCAGATAAAAGAGGTCAAAACGGGCCATAATTTCTTCCTGTTCATCTATCCCCATCAGGGCAAAGAAGTGCTCCATGAATACCTCTTTATTGCTTTTTTCCCCATCGTTTTCAATCATCTCATTAGTGGCCAGTAATAAATTATTAATCAATATATCACCGGCAAAGGTTCCGGCAAACTCCTCCTGTAACAGGGCAAAATAACCATTTATAAATTCATCAGTATCTATCGGCAGGAGGGTCCCATCCAGATCCAGCAAAGCAGTTTTCCCCTTCATCTAGTTCACCTTTTCTTTATTGGCCAGGCTTGCCTCTATGAAGCTGACAAAGAGGGGATGGGGGCGGTTAGGCCTTGACTTAAACTCAGGATGAAACTGCACACCGACAAACCAGGGATGATCCTTTAACTCTATAATCTCAACAAATCTCTCGTCAGGAGATATTCCGGCATAAACCATGCCCAGTTCCTCAAACCTATCCCTGTATTCATTATTAAATTCATAACGGTGGCGGTGTCTTTCATGGATTTCTGCTTTTCCATATGCCTGTACACTGATGGTGTTCTCCTGTAATTTGCAGGGATAAGAGCCCAGGCGCATGGTACCGCCCAGATTGTCAATCCCTTTCTGTTCAGGCATCAGATTAATGACCGGATTTTCAGTAGAAGGATTAAATTCAGAGCTATTGGCATCCATCAGCCCGGCTACATTGCGCGCAAATTCTATAACTGCACACTGCATGCCAAGACAGACTCCAAAATAAGGAATCTTATTTTCCCGGGCATACTGGATAGCCCGGATTTTACCCTCTATACCCCTGTCACCAAAACCACCCGGGACCAGGATACCATCTACACCGGATAAGAACTCAGCTGCAGGCTGATCCCCTTCCAGCATTTCAGCATTGACATATTTAATATTTACCCTGGTATCATTGACAATACCGGCATGTTTCAGGGCTTCATTAATACTGATATAGGCATCGGGTAATTCCACATATTTACCGACAATGGCAATATTTATTTTCTTACTTAAATTCTTTAATTTCTCCACCATCTCCATCCATTCAGACAGGTCTGGCTCATGTACCTTGTCCTCCAGTCCCAGGGCCTCGATGACAATATCGGGCAGGCCTTCTTTTTCAATCTCCAGAGGCACCTCATAGATATGCTCCACATCAACCACATTAACTACTGCCCTCTTGTCAATATCGCCAAAGAGGGCTATTTTGGCTTTCACATCTTCTGTCAGTTTCTTGCTGGAACGGCAGACCACAGCATCAGGCTGTATGCCTACACTCCGCAGCTCCTTGATGCTGTGCTGGGTAGGCTTGGTCTTTAACTCTCCGGCAGTTGAGATATAGGGCACCAGGGTACAATGGAGGTAAAAGGTATTTTCCTTACCCA
>JAAYRT010000010.1 GCA_012518635.1 Halanaerobiaceae bacterium
AGGCTATGCCCGGGCCTTAATGGATTTTGACGAGAGGATACCTGAAATAATTGGGGCGATGAATGAGGATGATGTCCTGATGATAACAGCAGACCATGGTTGTGATCCTACCTACCGGGGAACCGATCATACCAGGGAATATATACCCTTATTAATCTACGGAGAAAAAATCAAGGCTGATGTAGACTTAAAGGTTCGTAAAACCTTTTCTGATATTGCAGCAACCATTACAGATTTATTGAATGTAGAATATTCAGGACAGGGAAGTAGTTTTAAGGAAATGATTCTGAAAATAGATTAGTTTTAAAAGATAACTTATATTTTTAAAGATAAAAATACTTAAAAAAACAAAAGGGGGATAAAGATGTTAAACGAAGAAGGAAAATTGTATCATGTTCATTTAAAACCAGGGGACATAGGACGGTATGTATTACTTCCAGGTGATCCCTTCAGGACAGATTTAATAGCTTCATTTTTTGATGATGCCAGATTAGTTGCCCATAACCGGGAACATAAAACCTGGACCGGTTTCCTGGATGGTGAAAAAGTATCAGTTACTTCAACCGGTATGGGTTGTGCTTCAACAGCCATCTGTCTTGAAGAGCTGATCAAATGTGGTGCTGATACCTTTATCAGAGTGGGTACTGCGGGCCGCGTCTGTGATGCTGCTATGGATGAAACATTGGATGGAGTTATTAATACAGCGGCAGTACGTGATGAGGGAACGACAATTCATTATATTCCAATAGAATATCCGGCAGTGGCCGACCGCCATGTAGTGGAAGCCCTGGCCCGGGCAGCCAGGAAATTGGGATACAACTATGCTGAAGGGATTACTCATTCCAAGGATTCCTTCTATGGACAACATGAACCATTTAATATGCCTGCTGAAGCCAGATTAACGGAAAGGTGGGAGGCATGGCGCCGTGGTAATGTCTATACCTCAGAAATGGAGGCAGCAGCCTTATTCGTTATTTCTTCCATCAGAGGTTGCAGGGCAAGTGCAATTATGTCCTTTAAGGATATGAAGAATACAATTCAGGTTGCCTGTGAGGCTTTAAAAATACTGATTGCTGAAGATAAAGCAAAGGAAAACAGGTAGGTGATAATAAAATGGCGTATACAAATCTGGATCAGGAAGGACGTCAATATCATACCAAATTAAGGCCGGGGGATGTCGGCAGGTATGTCTTTTTACCGGGGGACCCTTTCAGGACTGATTTAATTGCTTCCTTTCTGGATAACCCCGTGTTGATTGCCCATAATAGGGAGCATAAAACCTGGACAGGCACCCTGGATGGAGTAAAAGTTTCTGTGACTTCAACTGGAATGGGTTGCCCATCAGCAGCCATTGCAGTTGAGGAATTAATGAGGGTTGGGGCAGATACCTTTATAAGGATTGGTACAGCTGGCCCGGTTAAAGACCCCGATGATGATAAAAAATATGATGGAGCCATTGTAACTGCTGCGGTTAGAGATGAGGGAACAACAATAAGCTATATGCCCATCGAATACCCGGCAATAGCTGACCGGCATGTAGTAGCGGCTCTGTCTGAAGCAGCCAGAATGCATAATAAGAATTATATAGAGGGAATCACTCATTCCAAAGACTCCTTCTTTGGTGAATTAGATCCTGACTCTTCTCCGGTCAGTGCCAGGCTGAAAAAACGCTGGGAAGCCTGGCAAAGGGGTAATGTGGTCTGTTCCGAGATGGAATGTGCAGCAATATTTGTTATCTCATCACTCAGAGGAAAGCGGGCCAGTGCTATTATGAATTGGGGCAATATGGAGGATACAATCCGGATCGCCTGTGATGCAGTTCGTCTTCTGATCAAAAAAGATAGCGAGGGATATAATGGCTAATCCAATTATTGAAGTTAAGAATTATAGCTATAAATATGATGGCAGTGATGTAATAGTTTTAAAGGATTTATCCTTTACCATCAATGAAGGTGATTTTGTCGGTATAGTCGGTTGCAATAAAGCGGGAAAGTCTACCTTATGTAAGTCCCTGGTGGGGATCCTGCC
>JAAYRT010000078.1 GCA_012518635.1 Halanaerobiaceae bacterium
AGGAATTTAAATTACAAATATTTTACTGAATCACTACATAACCAGCTAAATATCTGGTAAAATATATATGAATAATACTAAATAAAGAAAGGATGGATTTAGAATGTTGAAAGATTACACAAAACTAAATAAGTATCTCTCTGATTTACATGTTTTAAATGTTAAGCTTCATAACCTGCACTGGAATGTGATTGGTAAGCAGTTTTTTAGACTCCATGATTTCACCGAAGAACTATATGATGACCTCTTTGAAAAGTTTGATGAAATTGCTGAATTAATCAAGATGAGAGATGAAAAACCACTGGCAAGGGTAGAAGACTATCTCAAAAACACATCTATTGAAGAATTGGACAAAAACAGCTTCACCTGTGACGAAGTACTGGCCGAATTAGAGAAAGACTTTACCAACCTGAAGAATCAGGCAACAGAGATTAGAAACGATGCCGATGATGCAAATGACTTTGAAGTAGTTGCTGTCATGGAAGACCATGTCGGGGATTATAGCAAGACCCTCTGGTTTGTCAAGGCAGCAAAAGCCTAAAAAAACAGTACATTTAAAACAGATCATAGTTCACATAAGGAACCGGCTCCTTAAATGGAGCCGGTTCTTTTTTCGTTTATTATTATCTGCATTTACCAGCAAAGAGGACTTCTTCAATCCCTGAAAACATATTCCAGTTCTATCTGTAAACCCTCCAGGATACTGACAGGAAGCAGATCTTTTTCCAGATAAACTGTCGGTTTGCCATAAACACCATTATTATCAAGAAGATATACCTCTACAATTTTTTCATGGTAATCCACCAGCCAGTATTCCTTAACCCCATGCCTTTCATAAAGATCTCTTTTTATTTTCCTATCTCTTCCCGCCGTTGATGGAGATGTAATTTCAATTACCAGATCAGGTGCTCCCCTGCATCCCCGCTCATCAAGCTTTCTCCTGTCACAGATAACAACCAGATCAGGCTGGACAACGGTCAAAATATCCTCATCATTTTCTCCACCTTCAGGTAATCTCACATCAAAGGGTGCTGTATAAACTTCATAGTCTTTATCCAATAAATAGTTGGCAAATTGGCGTAACAACTCCCCAGACACTCTTTGATGCTGGCGGTAAGGTGCAGCAGATAATTCAAATACCCGGCCCTCTATTAATTCATATCTTTTTTTATCATCCCATTTTATATAATCACCATAAGTATGAAGCCGGTTTTCCGCTGTCTCCCTGATTAAATCTATATCTTTCCTTTCAGGCATATAAAACACTCCAACTAAAGATTTGTTTATATTTTACTATATTTTGTTATTTTTTTCAATTTCCCTTATATACTTTGCCTCACAGCCCTGCTTTGTGTATAATTATATGAGTGGGAAACTATTTCCGCCTTGATTTTAACCAATTAAAGATATATAATTTATAAAACTTTGCAGGGAAGCGATCTATAGAATAAGAACTTGCGGTAGACAGGAGTGAAGTAAGATGTACAGGATTGCAGAAAAAGAGAGCCTGGCACCTGGCATAAAAAGGATTAGAGTAGAAGCACCTTTAATCGCCAGAAAGACCAGGCCTGGAAATTTTATAATCCTCCGGATTGATGAGACTGATGAAAGAATCCCTCTGACAGTATCTGATTTTGACCGGGACAAGGGATTAATTTCACTGATTTTCCAGGAGGTGGGTTATACCACCAGAAAGCTGGGACAACTGGAAGTGGGAGATTATATAAGGGATCTGGTAGGCCCCCTGGGCAAACATCTGGATATAGAACCCTACAAAAAAGTTATCTGCCTTGGCGGGGGTTCAGGCACTGCCCTGCTTTATCCCAAGGTAAAGGCCTTCTGGCAAAAGGGAGCAGAAGTCTTTACCATTACAGGGGCCAGAACAGGTGAATTAGTAATACTGGAAGATGAACTGAGAGGATTCAGTAATGAATTATATATCACCACAGATGACGGTACTTATGGCTATCACGGCCAGGTTACTGATATACTGGATAAACTGCTCCAGGAACATTCTGATATAGACCTGATTCTGGCCATCGGACCTGTCCCCATGATGAAAGCTGTAGTTAATATCACTCCGCCTGAAATCAAGACTATAGTCAGCCTGAATGCTTTGATGGTCGATGGGACCGGAATGTGCGGAGGATGCAGGGTAACTGTAAATGGAGAAACCAGATTTACCTGTGTCGACGGCCCTGCCTTTGACGGCCACCAGGTGGATTTTGATGAACTGATCAACAGGCTGTCTTTTTATAAGGATACAGAAGATCATCTCTGTAAACTGGATCAGTTGGCCCGGGAGGTGGAAGGATAATGTCCTTACAGAAGCAAAAAAATCCAATGTCTGTCCAGGAACCCCGGGAACGGATCAAAAACTTTAAGGAAGTTGCCCTTGGCTACACTCCTGAAGAAGCCATAAATGAAGCCTGGCGCTGCCTGCAATGCCCTACTGCACCCTGTGTCACTGGGTGCCCTGTAGAAGTCCCCATACCGGATTTTATAAAGGCAGTCAGGGAAGAAAATTTTGAACAGGCAATAGATATCATCAAGACTAAAAATAACCTGCCCGCTATCTGCGGCCGGGTCTGCCCCCAGGAAGAGCAGTGTGAAAAAGTCTGTATAATGGGGAAGAAAAATGAGCCGGTAGCCATAGGCAGGCTGGAAAGGTTTGTAGGAGACTATGCCCTGCAAAAAACCAGTGACAAAAATTCAACATATAACAGAACTACAGCCAAAAAAGAAGCAAAAGTGGCTATCATAGGCTCAGGTCCAGCCGGCCTTACCGCTGCGGCTGATCTGGCTAAAGAGGGTTATCAGGTCACCATCTTCGAGGCCCTCCATGCTACAGGCGGTGTCCTACGTTATGGTATCCCTGAATTCAGGCTGCCCAAGGGTATTGTTGATCAGGAAGTTACCGAAATCAAAAAGCTGGGTGTCGATATCCGGCTTAATGTGATAATAGGTAAAACCATCACTATCGAAGAATTATTTACTGCCGGTTATCAGGCCATATTTATTGGCACCGGGGCTGGCCTGCCTAAGTTCCTAAACATCCCTGGAGAAAACCTCAATGGCATCTATTCCGCCAATGAGTTCCTTACCAGGGTAAATCTAATGAAGGCCTATAAATTTCCTGAATATAAAACTCCGGTTAAAATCGGCAAAAGGGTAGCTGTTGTCGGTGGCGGCAATGTTGCCATGGATTCTGCCCGTACAGCCCTGAGGCTGGGTGCTGAGGAAGTATCCATCATCTACCGCCGTTCCAAAAATGAACTGCCGGCAAGACAGGAAGAAATAGAACATGCTGAAGAGGAAGGGATTATCTTCAGGACACTCAATAATCCAGTAGCCTTCCATGGAGAAAAGGGCCGGGTCACTAAAGTAGAATGTATCAGGATGGAACTGGGGGAAAAGGATGGTTCCGGCCGTCCAGTACCGGTATCGGTTGAGGACTCCAACTGGTTCCTGCCCGTTGATAGTGTCATTATTGCTATCGGACAGACCCCTAATCCCCTATTGACCAGCACTACTGGAAATTTAAAGACAGAAGCCTGGGGAGGAATCACAGTTGATGAAAACCTGGCCACTTCCATCCCGGGCGTATTTGCCGGAGGGGATATAATTACCGGAGCTGCCACGGTAATAAAAGCCATGGGAGCAGGCAAAAAAGCTGCCCGCAGTATTATAGAATACCTGGAGAAAGCTAAATAAAATAAAGAAGGGCTATCTCAAATTTGAGATAGCCCTTTTAATTTTATTCGGACAATGTATAATACAGGCAATTATATTAAAAGGTTGGTTCAATTAAACCATAATCCCCCCGTTTTCTCTTATAAACTACGTTTACCCTGTTGGTCTCTGCATTTGTAAAGACGAAAAAGTCATGGCCCAATAAATCCATCTGCATAATGGCTTCTTCCACATCCATGGGTTTTATGGCAAATCTCTTTGTCCTTACAACTTTGGGTCTATATTCATCTTCATATTCTTCTTTCTCCATATCCTTAAATACTTCCTCTGTCCGCTCTTCCTTATAACCTTCCTTAAACTCCCGTTTCTTTTCTTTTATCCGTCTTTTAATCCGGGTTTTATATTTACGAACCTGGCGTTCCAGTTTCTCTATTACCCCGTCGATGGAGGCATACATATCATTACTATCTTCTTCTCCCCTCAGGATTAAACCATTGATATATACTGTCACTTCAACAATATGCCTATCCCTTTCCACTTCCATAGAGACATAGGCTTCCTGTGCATCATTATTTACTGCTTCATGAAAATATTTTCCCAGCTTCTTTACCTTCTCCTCAACATAACTTTTCAGGGCAGGTGTCACATCAATATTCTTGCCATAAATCATAACCTTCACTACGCCTCACTCCTTTCATATTATGGACTGGCTCCAGAAACTGTAGCCAGTTATCAATATGAACACGTTGTACCATTTAATTCGACAAAAAGGGGGTTAATTCCTGCCAGATTTTTTATATTTATATTAAATATATATTTCACTAATTGCCTTTTTACTTTTTATTAACTATGTCCTTTTTGAAAAATTATTATACAAAATTTCAGTAATTAAAAAAGCCCTGTTCACCTTATGTGACCAGGGCATGATGTTGCTATCTTATAAAGCTTTTATGTTCATTATAATTTAACAACTTTGCTGGCTTGAGGGCCACGATCTCCCTCAACGATTTCAAATTCGACTTCCTGTCCTTCTTCAAGGGACTTAAATCCATCTTCCTCTATTGCAGAGAAGTGTACAAATACGTCATCGCCGTCTTCTCTCTCAATAAAACCGTAACCCTTTTGCGCGTCAAACCACTTTACTTTTCCAGTGAAAATCATTATAAAACATTCCTCCTAATAGAATCTTAAATGGGATTTTATCTGGCCAGATTCATACCCATTACGTAAACTATAACACAACGGAGGAACGTTGTCAAACTATATTTTTTTATTTATTACCATTCCTAATTTCATAGTTCTTTCAGGTGCTGCAACTGTTGCCACTGTTAATACCCGGACCTCTTTTGCACCTGCTTTATCTTTTAAGAGCCTACTGATTTCACTGGTTGTAGCACCTGTTGTAAATATATCATCAACCAGCAGGATGTTCTCTCCCGCAAAAATACCATCTTCCACAGAAAAACTGTTTTTCAATAACTCTTTACGCTCCTGATAAGCATAGTTATATAGAGGGGCCTGCTCCTTAATCCTCTTAACAGCAGTAGAAAGGGGTATGCCTGTCTTTAAGGCCAGCCCACCGGCCAGCAATTCGGCCTGATTAAAACCCCTTTCCTGTAAACGGGTTGCATGTATAGGGACAGAAACAATCCTATCCACCTTTGCATGAAAATAATGCTCTTCAAAGGCAATAGCCAGCAATTCAACCAGAGGCCTGCTCAATTCCTGGCAACCTTCATATTTAAATTTTAAAATAAGATTTTTTAATAAACCATCATAAACTCCTACACTCCTGGCCAGATCGAAAGCGGAAACATGCTCATGACAGAAGCTGCACAGTTCTTCCACTTCATCCATCGCCCGGCCGCAATGTATACAGTAAAACTCTAAGAATTCCACATAGCCTAAACAATAATCACAGATACTCCTCAGCTCACTGAATAAATACTTCCGGCCGCAATTTAAACAGATATTCGTTTCTGGATAAAGAATATCAAAAATTTTAGCCAGTAAACCCATCATCACTAACCTACCAGATCATGCATATTATGCTTTTCTTTGATTTTCTCTATCTTTTTCCTGGCCCTCTGTAATGCATTATCAACTGTCTTGATATTAACGTTTAAATTTTTTGAAATTTCTTGATAGGATCTATTTTCTAAATACTGCAGGAAAACTTCCTTTTCCAGATTGGTCAAGGTCTCATCAAGAACCTTAAACAAAATATTCAACTGTTCCTTATATATGTACCTGTCTTCCAGATCCCTATCATTATTTGGGATAATCTCTTTATAGGATCTGCTGCCTTCATTAAAATCAATAGATCTATCGATGGAAGTTGAGCTATTTAAAGGAATATGTTTCTGCCTGTTTGCCCTCTTAATAGCGGAAACAAGCTGTCTATGTATACAGAGTTGAGCAAACCCCCTAAAGGCAGCTGATCTATCCTCCCGGTAATCCCTTATAGCCTTATACAGGCCTACAAGCCCTTCCTGGATAACATCCTCCCGGTCCAGGCCCTTGATAAAAAAATACCTGGCCTTGGCATATACGATATCCATATTTTTCTGGATCAACAGATTAATAGCCTGATTATCCCCGTCCTGTGCTTTTTTAATAATCACTTCTTCATTACTATACATATCTTTAACCACCCCTCTTAAAGATACATAATAACTCCTCTAGAATTTAAATACCTGTTCAAAGGGTATTTCCAGTTCTACCAATGTAGCCATAAACAATAAGATGATTAATATATAAATAAGGTTATCCAGTATTTTTTCCTTCATCACTTCAAACCTCCCCGGGAATTTAAGCTCATGTATCACCTCTCTTTATCTTGCAGGCAATTTTCCAGGCCGAATTACAATCCTACCTTAAAACCAAAGAACAACTTGTTCTCCCGGTCCCAATAATTATTTCCTACACCGATAATTAATGAAGTATCTTCATAAAGTGGATGCTGCAGGCCCAATCCGTATGTCCACTTATCTGCATCGAAGAAATAATTTAAATTCCAGATAAATCTATTTGGTGTGCTGTAAAAGGATTCCCCGGTAAAACCAAGACCTTTCCCCAGATGTAAGTCTGCTAAATTAAGAGGGAAGACAAAAGCCAGGTTCATCCTGTAAGTTGGTCTTTTTAAAAACTCTATCTGCCAGTCTCCTTCCAACTTGAAAGAATTCCCGTCATAAAGAACCACCAGGCCCAGGGTATTGATAGTATCAAGCCTATCCTCAAGCTTTATCTGGAGGGAATCTACTTTATTAAAATCCCCCCTGATCAGATAAGACACCCGGTCTATAGAAGGAGCAGCAAAAATCGTTAAAGAGCAGGATAAAAAGAGTAGCATATATAGGATTGTTCTTTTCCAGGATTCCATTCCATATACCTCCATTTTCCTTTATCTAAAGTTTCCTTTAATTTCTTCTTTGCCGATTATGATGGCATTATTGATTAATCTTTCCGTCAATGGATTATTCATGGTAAAACCCCTGACTACCATACTGGCCGAATTACCGCCATCCAGATTCATGCCATCTACAACTCCGTAGTTCTTCATAAATTCAGCCAGCTGCTGCAGGGTAACACCTACACTATAACCAGGCTGCCGGCCATCGATAGTGAAAAACACCAGCCTGTTATCTCTGGTCAAGCCTACCGCTGAACGGGGAGCCCGGCCAACCGCTATATCTGCCTGAAATTCCTCTTCCCGGGAGCTGATAGAGATTTTCCCATCCTTCAGTAAACGTGGTCCAGCAGAAATAGCAGTCCTTATCCTGTATTCATTGAAATCAGGTTCAAAAAGGTTTTCCAGATAAATAGGGTCCCCTGGTCTAAAGGTAAGTAAATCCTGACAGGCCTTCCCGTGAGTCTGGATAATATAGCCATTGTCCGGAATCTCACTTCCCCGGGAATTTGAATTATTGTCAATATAATAATTGGTCTTTTTAATTAAATTATCCTGAACGACCAGCTCTACCATACCCAGTTTGATTGGAGGAGCTTCTTTACCATAATAAGCATTAAAAACGGTAATCTGGTTATTTCCAGGCCTGCGGTTTACACCATGAAACTGAAGCTTAACATCTGGGTGAACCAGATACCCCTGCCAGCTTACCCTATCAAAGATAACCCTATTATCTTCCGTCAACAGCAGAGCTGTCCGGTCTTTTACCGGTTCGGAAACTATCGTATTATCTATATAAAGCAGCCCTAAGGGCCTGGTAGAATCAAAATAACCACCATTGATGCCAGCCAGGGCCCCGGTCCTTCTTACAATTGCTTCCAGTGACTCCAGGCCAGCCACCTGTCCCCTGGCCAGGACAGGCTGAAAATAAAGGTTCCTCCGGTTTAAATCCAGATCCAGTATTGTATAAAAGACGGGACCCTGCCAGTCTATATAGCTGACCTCCTTATATTTCAAACCCCAGGCTACCTCGGCATCAACAAGGAGTTTCTCATTACTTATCTTTTTCAAATCAAATAAGGAACTGCCATATACCCTTTCCAGAATCTCCTGATAATCACGGCCAACCAGGGCCGCATCAGGATATGTGAATAATTCCACATCATTTAATTCCTCAACTCTAACCCTGCCATCCTCTTCCTCCCGACCAAGGATAATCCCGCTGGTTGACTGAACACTTTTTAAAACCTGTTCTTCCTCAGTTAATCCCCTATATAAGGGAGTAGATATTATTTGCTCATTAAAAAAGTATGATAATATATTAGTCCGCAAAACAATGGAGTAAGCCTTCATGATTTCAGCAAGGCTGTTATTCCGGGCAATTTCTATACCATGGAAAACCCTGCCCATGATTCCTGCTACCACATCATCCAGGCCAGTAGAAGTGAACATATTCAATCCTTCAAGGCTTTTCTCAATATAGTGTTTACCTTTAAAGATACCTCCGTCAAAACGAAAGGAACCATTAAATGAGATACTGGAACCCTGAAATATCCTTTCCCCATCTTTAAAGACATATATATTTTCGGGCCATTTCTCTACAATCTTGACAGGCCAGGTCTCCCAGCCGGTTTTCTGTAAAGAATGGATTACAGGCAGGCAGTCTTCCCACTTTTGAAAATTTCCTAATCTTACTTTATACAGGCCGTTTTCCTTTACCACTATCCCTTCAGGATAACCTGCCTCATCAAGTTCCATCAGGATTTTTGCTGCCTTATCTTCATCCCTGGTGGCAAAAACCTGGATATTATAATACTCTTTTTCCATTCCCTCCAGGCGAAATGTATAGCCTGCACCCTCTTCCAAATCCAGATAGGAAGAATCATCAGCCCTATAAAGCCTGGCTGAATTTAAAGATATTATGCTGAACTCTTTCTCCGCTTCTGCCAATAGAATAGTGACTTCCTTCCCTTTCCTGATAAAGTTTTCCAGTTCAGGTGAAAGAATTGCTGCTCCCAGAGGAATCTGTCCAGTAAGTACTACGATTAAAAGAACTAAGACTGCAATTTTCGACTTGTATCCTGGCAAATCATACCCTCCTTCGGGAAATATTTATTCCCTCCTCTTAAGCTGTTGATACAATAAGCGCCCTATTGTATTAAATCCATCCTGACCGACTCCCTGCTTGCTTATCTCATTATCCAGCATATCAGTAAAAACTTCCTCAGCAAAGCCGCCATCAATCAAACCACCTTCAGGGATCGTAGCCCTCATAGCCTTGAACATCTGATTCATAAAGATAGAGGCAAACTCATTGGCCAGTAATTTTATCTTCTCATCTTCCACTTCACTTTGACTCATAGCTGTATTTCCGACAGTATTCCTATCCTTTAATTTATCTAAATCGTTATCATTCATGAGAAACCTATAATAGTTCTTATCCATTGATAAATCTATCTTCATTCCGGACACCTGCCTTATATTTAACGTAACTCCAGACGGGCATGCAAGGCTCCCTGAGCATCAATCAATTGCAATATGGCAATAATATCTCTGGGGCTCGCTCCCAGGGTATTAAGGGCAAAAACCAGTTCTTCTACAGTACTATTGGTCGGTAAAACAGTTAAACTTCCTTCCTCTTCCACTACTTCCATAACGGTTTCTTCTAGAACCACGGTCTCTCCTCTGCTGAAAGAAGGCGGCTGTGAAACCTCCTGACCGGCTCTAATGGTAACAGTCAGATTACCATGGGCAACAGAAACAGTGGATATCTTAACATTATGCCCCATGACTATAGTTCCGGTCCTCTCATTGATGACAACCTTTGCTTCCAATCCGGGCCTGACCTGCAGGCCGTTTATCTTGGCAATATAATCAACTACATCATCTTTATACTGCTTCGGAACCTTCACCCTGATTTGCCCGGCATCAATGGCCTGAGCCAGTTCTTCTTCAGCAAAAAGAACATCAAAATATGAATTAATAGCCAGGGCTATATTACGGGCAGTTTCAAAATTTGGGCTGTCCAGATAAAATACCAGTTCTTCATTACCCAATTGGAATTCGATTTCCTTCTCAACAATAGCACCATTGGGAATTATGGCAACAGTAGGGTGGTTCTGCTGAACCTGGCTGCCGGCAGCCCGGTAATTATAACCGCCGATAGAAACAGGCCCCTGGGCAACAGCATAAATCTCCCCATTTGCTGCCTGCAAGGCAGTAATAAATAGTACACCACCCTGTAAGCTGGTGGCATCCCCCAGGGAACTCACGGTTATATCTATAGAATCACCGACATAAGTAAAGGGAGTCAAGGTAGCTGTAACCATGACTGCAGCAACATTTCTACTGTTAATCTGGTCAGGGGTAACATTAATCCCCAAATGGCTCAACATATTGGAATGGGCCAGTATAGTCGGCTGATAACGGTTGGAATCACCGGTGCCGTTAAGACCAATTACAAGGCCAAAGCCAAACAGCTGGTTTTCCCGGACACCCTTAATCCGGGTAATATCTCCTACCGCCACAACTGGTTCCTCATAGGAGGCAGCTGAAACGGCAACCGCTATAAATAAGATTATAATCAATATTTGCAGGAAAAGCAAATTGTATTTATTAACATGTCTCACCTTGATCCCCTCCACTAGAATATCCAGTTAAGTATCCGCTGGAATATATTGGGTCTTTGTTTCTCGGTAATAAATCCTTCGCCTTCCAGTTCTATATTGGCATTGGCTATTTTCCAGGAAGGTATAGTATTCTCTTTCGTGATATCTTCCTTGCGGACAATCCCTGTTAACTTGATGATCTGCTCTTCACCATTTACTTTAATAACCTTGCTTCCTTCTATCTGCAGATTGCCATTATCCAGTATGTCTACAACCAGGGTTGTAATATCTGCACTTATGCTGCCAGCCCTCTGGGTTTGTCCCTGGGCACCGTCATCATCAGCATAGCTAAAACCAAAACTCCTCAAAAAATCAAAGAAACCAAAGCCGGCACCGGCATTAACACTGCTTCCCTGGCTGACACTGGTATTGGCGCTGGATACTGCTGCCGTATTCTCCTCTATGATAACAGTAATTATATCACCAATCTTATAATCCCGTTCTTTCTCTTTGTATATTTCCCTGAAGTTATCACTCCAGAGGGAATTTGATGCAACGGCATATACAGAAAGAATCAGGATACCCAATATCATAAACAAAATTATAAACCGGGATCTCATAACAATTACCTCCTATCCGAAAATCCCGTATTATTTAAAATGAAACCGGGTTGACTACCCTCACCAGATAGGAACTGATTACCTGGGCCTTAAACCTGTGACCAGTACCAGTATTTTCAACAGTAATATAATCACCATATTTACCGTTTTGTCTGGCCCGGACCATTGCAGAAACCCTTACATTGCCGATAATAATCTCAGCCTGCACCTCATCTCCCGCCTTGATCAAATCAGGCATCCGTATATATCTGCTGGTTAGAACAGCATCCTGAGGAATGGGAGTCCTTACTACCCCATATTTCACCAGGGGTATATCAAGATCAGTAATCAAATCTCCCGTTATATTCCCAACAGCTATCTCTGTCAGGATAAAATCCTCCGGGCTAATTGTCTCCCCGATGCCTATAGGCCTTCTGGCCAGGTAAACCTGCTGTTTGACCAGCACCTCAAAGGGCAGATATACTCTCCGGTAAACCTGTTCATCTATTATTATGTGAGCCTGTAAGGTAAGGTTTCCAATCCGGTTTCCTCCAGGCAAGCCTTCAAATCTCAACTGGAAATCACGGTCTGGCATAATAATCTCAGGAATCTGCTGCCTGGCCCTGATGATTATCTGTTCAGCAGGATAAGCCAGGCTCTCAATTATATGGTTTTTCGCTGTTTCCAGCAAATATGCCCCGTCTATTTTCCTGCTTTTCGTCTCAACCGTTATCCGCTCCGGACAATCCAGGATTATTTCATCCAAGGAGAAACCCTCATTTTTTAAAACCAGCTCAATCTGTCCCCGGTAAATTTCCCGGCTATAACCTGGAAAAACAGCCTTGCCCAGATTGATTGCCTGTAAACTGGCCAGTTTTTCTCCGCTGACGCCACTAATATCGGCTATCTCACCCAGGGTAATCCATTCTGAACTTATCCCTGTATTTTCCGGAATGCTTATCCTGATCTGACTTGCATCCACCCTGCTGCTGGCCAGAACTACAAGCACAAACAAGAATAATAAGACTATATTCAATCTCTTAAAACACTTCATAAAAGCTCCTTCTAATTAGCGTCTTAACTGAGAGGCTGTAGCTAACATTTCATCTGCAGCTTGAATAGCTTTTGAGTTAATCTCATAGGCTCTCTGGGCAGCAATCATATTTACCATCTCTTCTACAACCTGGACATTGGACATCTCCAGGAAATTCTGGATGATAGTACCATAACCCTCTGCTCCAGGATTATTAATCATCGGCTCTCCAGATGCAACAGTAGCACCAAATAGGTTTCTACCCAGGCTGTTCAAGCCGGCAGGATTGGAGAAACGGGCTAATTGTATCTGGCCGACCTGTTCCTGCATGGCATTTCCCCCACGCAATATTGATACAGTACCATCTGTAGTAATACTGATCTCAACTGTATCCTGTGGTATAAAGATTTCCGGCTGAATGGGATAACCATCTGATGTAACTATTCTGCCGGTACTATCCATCTTCAGGGAACCATCCCTGGTATAAGCCATGCTTCCATCTGGTAGTAATACCTGTAAAAACCCGTCACCCTCAATAACTATATCCAGGGCATTTCCTGTATTCTGTAAGTCCCCGGTTGTAAAGATCTTCTGGGTTGCAGAGACCCTGGCACCATGTCCAATCTCAATACCCAGTGGTACCTGGGCACCCTGTGCGTTCAGTGTACCTGCTTCCCTGACCCGCTGATACATCAAGTCCTGGAAATTTATCCTGCTCTTTTTAAAGCCGGTTGTATTTACGTTGGCCAGGTTATTGGAAATAACGTCTATATTAGTCTGCTGAGCTTTCATACCAGTTGCAGCTGTCCATAAAGCACTGATCATTTTCAGACCACTCCTTTTAATTATTTGTTATAAACCAGGATTTAAGTTAATTACTAAAATACATTTGGCTGCTTCTGTCATTCCGCAACCAGACAGCCTCCTTATAAAAGGTCCAGCTGTTTATCTAATTAACCTCATTAACCAATATTGCCCACATTATTAACTGCCTTGTCCATGGTTAAGTCGTAGGTAGTAATAACCCTCTGGTTCAACTCATAATGACGGTTCACCTGGATCATCTTCACCATCTCCTGGACTATATTGACATTACTGTTCTCCAGGTAGCCCTGCCTGATGGCAAAACTGTCCGCCAGGGTTTCCGGTTCATATTCACTGGCATAGAGGTTCTCACCTATCTTATTAAGTAACTCAGGTTCAGGGAAATCCACTATCAGAATCCGGCCTCCCTGTAAACCGTCAAAGAACAATTGGCCATTACCGGTAATTGTAACCCCCCTGCCGGGAATAGTCTGTAACGGGCCGTCTTCTCCCATTAAAGGATAGCCCTGATTGGTTACAATGATTCCCTGGTCATTCAGGGTGAAATTACCATTCCTGGTGTATCTCAAACCATTGGGTGTCTGGACAACAAAAAACCCGTCTCCCTCAATGGCCAGATCCAGTCTGTTACCAGTATATTGTATGGTCCCCTGGCTAAAATCAGTGTAGGTCTGCTCTAACTGCACTCCTGTCCCCAGTGAACCCAGTTCCCTGCTCCTTTTCCCTTTCTCCAGTCTGGATATCAGCATTTCCGGGAAAGACTCCTGAATCCCTTCGTCTTTCTTATAACCACTGGTACTTACATTAGCCAGATTATTAGAAATGAGATTCATCTTTTCCTGTAGTGTAATCATACTGGAAGCAGCAGTATAAACTCCTTTAAACATCTCTTCACCTCCTTTTTATCAATATTTCTGATAATATATCAGCAATGCTACTATCATTGTTAAAGGTATATGCTCCTGCTTTTATTCTAGTCTCTATATCAAATAAAAGCAATAGCTCAATAAAATCATCAAAAGGAATCAAACCCTCCTCATCCAGGATCCGGGCTACCTGGCGCCCGGTACTGCCTTCAGGAATCACTATGTTTACCACATGCACATCTATACCTGTCCTTGCGTCTGTATCTGGGACCATATCTGAATTATCTGCAAAGACTTCAACTACCTCTTCCGGTAATTTTTCTGCCAGGTCCTCTACAGCATTTTCCCCTGTATCTGCTTCCTCTACAGCCAATTCTTCAGACTGAAGTTCTATCTCCTGAAACCCGTCTGATTCCTGGACATCCGGCAATTCCAGGACTATATCCGCAAACCCGATATCCTTTTCAGTTATATCCAATTCACCTATCACAACATCTTTTTGCTCTAAAATCCCTTTATTCTCTAAATTACCATGCTGAAAATCCTTGCCCTGTAAAAGATTCAATAAACCCAGAAAGAGGAGGAAAAACCCCAGTGCAATTACAATATCAGGTATAATTTGCCGTAAAATATCCCTTTTAAACAACGCTGTCTTCCTCTTTCCCATGTAATCTTAGAATCAAGCCAGTCTCTCTTATACCCAGATTAAGCTTCCTGGCAATTTCATCTATTGACATACCCTTTCCAGCCAACTGAAGAACCTCGTTATATCTGTCACTGATACTTCCTGTCTCTTCCTCCCGGAGAGACACCTCCTCCTCATCCACCGTACTATATTCTTGATTGAGCAGGGCCCTGAAATCAGGCTGACCCTTTTCCTGCGGAAAATCTGTATTAGTCTTTTCCAGGAGTTTATCTTCCAACCGGAGTATATTATCTATTTTGAGCTGCAGGGCTTTTTCTTTTTTCTCTACGGACTGAATTAGATTATCCAGTTCTTCGTTTAAATTTTTCAGCTTGTCACCCTTCTCCAGATATTCTTCAATATTTACAGGGTTTACTGTCTGATACTCCTGGTATTTCAAGTAAACTCCTGCTATTATCAGTATAACACCACTAATCACCCAATGCATAATATCGACTCCTGAACCTTTAAATTTAAATCCTGATATCAATAAAGTTCCCTTTCTCTCCTCCGCTCTTCTGCTCCTTTTTTTCTCCCTGCTCGTCTTTTTTCTTCTTTTTCTCTCCTTCAAGACCTTTGCCCCCGCTCTGCTCCCCGTCCCTTATCCTGCTCCGATCAATTTCCTCATTATTGGTTACCTGCTGTTGCCGTCTCTCATTCCTTGCTATCATTAACTGATTGGTAGTATCCATTTCCTGTTGTGCCTGTATCTGTTTCAACTGCTGAATCCTTTCAACCCGCAGGGACATCGGCAAATTGGTATTGGGATCAATAGGCTGGCTCATTCATTACTCACCACCTATAAGGTTATCTGTCTGACCTCTCCCTCCTCCTCGATAAAACTGGTCCGGTTCATTGTATTGTATATATTATAGGCGGATCTCCCAATAACTATCTTGACTCCGGGATAGATCTTCTGGTATACATTAATCCTTCCTTTATCCGTCTCATCAAGTTTAGTTTTCTCTTCATCATACTCCAGTTTTCTTATATCAATATCTTCCTGTAACTTGGCTGCTGTTGCCTGCAGTCTCAATAACATCAACCTTTTTTCTTCAGGTAGTTTACCCTGCTGTTTTTTCAGCTTTTCCAGAATATCGATAGCTTTTAAGGTTTTATCCAGATTCAACCTGCTTTTCTGTATCTCATCCTCCATCTCTTTCAATTTATTCTTTAACTCCGGATCAATACCTACCTCCAATTCAGTAGATGTAGCCAGGTGTGAGCCAATAATATTGGCCTCAATTAAACGCCCTGCCCTGCTCACTCCGCCAACCAGCAGGCCTTTATTCCTGGTAACCTGAATCATCTGGCCGGCACTTATGTTGCTATGCATAATCGCATCCGAAACTATAACGTCTTTATATGCTTTCACAACACCATTTTCAATAAACTTAACATGTACATCTCCCTTGGAAT
>JAAYRT010000011.1 GCA_012518635.1 Halanaerobiaceae bacterium
GGAGGATACCATCATATTTTTCTTCCTGTAAGACTTTCTCTATTTCATCCAGGGCACTGGCAGAAATAAAATCTGCTCCGTATTCATATTGGACAAAGGAATCCTCAAGCATTCCTCTTATGAAGCTAGTCTCATCTACAATAGCCAGATAAAGATCCTGACCACCAGAACTCCTAATCATGGCAAAGCTGATTATAGCAAAAATAATTACCATTATTATTGGAAAGACAAAGGTCAAGAAAAGAAAGCCCTTGTTTTTAATTCCTTTTGCAAATTCCCACTGGGCTACTCTAAAAATATCCTTCACCATTACTGCACCTCCCTGTTAACTGTTGCCACAAAGATATCATGTAGTGGCGGCCTGAGGATAGATAGCTCATCTATAAGAATATCTTCTGGAAGCATCTTGATAATACTATCAGGAGAATATTCTCCCTGCACATGGAAAGAAACAGACCTGTCATTTATCTGTAAATTTGAAATCTTATCTTTTTCTACAGGCTCAAAATTCCTGATTTCCTTCCGGCTTTTGAGGTTTACCACCCTGATTCCCGCCTTATCCTTTATTTCATCCAGCTTTCCATATAAAACCCTTTCCCCCTTGTTAATCATAAAAATCCTGTCACATAATTCCTCAACCAGGTTCATCTGGTGGGAAGAAAGGAGAATGGTGATGCCCTCTGCCGCCAGCTCCCTGATCAGATCTTTAAATAGATTCTGGTTGACTGGATCCAGGCCGGAAAAAACCTCATCCAGTACCAGTAAAGTGGGTTTATGTATTACTGATATGATAAACTGGACCTTTTGCTGCATACCTTTAGAAAGTTCCTCCATTTTATTCCTGGCATTATCCTTCAGACCCATCTTCTCCAGCCAGAACATGGCCCTTTCTTCTGCTTCCGCCTTATTCAGGCCTTTCAGCCTGGCAAAATAAACGATCGTTTCCAGGACCCTGGTTTCATCATAGGTACCCCGCTCTTCAGGCAGATAACCGACCTTTTTCCGGTCAATGATATAATCCCTGTCAAAGTGTATCCGGCCGGAGTCAGGCTGGAAAATACCCATAATCATCCTGATCACTGTTGTTTTTCCAGCACCATTTGGTCCCAGCAGGCCAAGAATCTCTCCCTTTTTTACCTCAAAGGAGATATCCCTGACCACCTGCTGCTGGCGGAAGCTTTTGTTAATCCCTTCTACCCTTAAAACATAGTCTGACATTTTTACTCCACCACCTATATTTAATTATTCTTTTATTTAATTTACATATTATGTAAGTAAGCCCTTTAAAAAAAGCCAGCCCATTAACTTATCTCTTCGGCTGACTTGGTGTAAGTGCACATTATATTATATTCTTTTGATACTATTTTTCAGCAATCTCAAACTTATCTCTGGCTCCACTTCTGCCAGCAGGCCGGCTGCAGCCAGGATATATTCCTGGTCAACCAGGATATCTGCCTGCAGAGGAGCCAATGATTCAGGTTCAGCCTGATTCTCATAAAGGGCTCCGGCAATAATGGAAGCCGGATCCTGGTTGTGAACAATGACCCCTCCAGTGCCGACAAGATATTTTAGCTTTCCAAGGTCTTTACCTTCCTGTATATAGGTGCTGCCTGAGGGCGTATAAATAGTCCGTAATCTGCCCACATGCCTCTCTACAGCAATTCTGACGGCCTGAAAGGCCAGGAATTTCTCTAACTCCTTTTCCTGCCCCTCTGTCAGTATTTCTGCCTTCTCAGTTAATTTATTAACCAGGGCCTGGAACTCCTCTTTTCCTATATCCATTACCTTCAATTGTCTGGCCAGAAGTTCTTCAGGAATGGCTTCCAGCAAGCCCGGCAGGCTATAACGGAGGCCCAGATCACCTTCAACAGTCCTTTTCTGATAGGGCTCCTCCAGCCCCTGATAATACACCTTCTTATTGTCTGCCTTCCCCTCTGCAATGGAATAGACATCAGTGGTTGCCCCGCCGGGATCCACCACCATCAATTCTCCCAGGCCTGCCTCTTCCCCAGTGCCATCAGCCAGCAAGGCAGCTGCCTTTAAGACTGCAGAAGGGGTAGGCATGATGATACCATCTATATATTTATTTACAGCAGTTAGACCCTTCGCTTTAACAATCCTTTCCAGGAATATTTTCCTGATTAATCTCCTGGCTGGCTCAATATTCAATTTATCCAGTTCAGGCATGACATTTTCTGTGACATACACCTCTTTACCTGCCCTGGATAAGATATCCTCTACCTCTGCTGCGGCATTCCGGTTTCCGGCAATTATTACAGGCTGGCGAAGGGGTAAATCAGCTAATTTACGGGCATTTCCAATAATATTTTCTTTATTTCCTCCATCGGTCCCGCCGGTCAGCAATATCAGGTCCGGATTTTCTTCCAGAATTCCTGCCTGATCTTCCTCTGTTAATTCATAACTATAGGTCTTTAAAACCCTGCTGCCTGCACCAAGGGCAGCCCTTTTGGCCGCCTCAGCGGTCATCCCCGGTACAAAACCGACAGCTATTATTTTCAGGCCGCCGGCAGCACTGCTGCAGGCCAATTTGTAACTGGCCTTTTCCCAGTCTGAAATCTGCTCCAGTGCCTTTCTCAGGCCTATGTCTATCCCTTCAGCAACTGTAGTATTATATTGTGCCCGTCTAAGCAGGCGGGCTTCTTTTAAATCCACCAGAGATACCTTGGTAAAAGTACTGCCAATATCAATTAATAATGCTGTATCCATTTTTACCACCTGTCATTTGACCTCTGCTGGAGATTTTCCTCCTGCCTTACTCCTTGATTAAATTCCGGTCCGGCTCAAGGACAATAGATGTATCCAGGTGGCCGGCCAGGGTCTCTATTTCCTGCCCTTCCACCAGTATTTTCACATAATCCACCTCCGGGAACTGGGTAATGGTATTGACTATGGAATAAACAGTCATAATCTCTCCAGTACTTCCACCCCAGTGATTAGCAACCAGTGCCTGGTTAAAATCCAGATAGGCTATGTTCCCCTCTATCCTTACCTCCCGGATTTTAACCCCTTCCGGAATAGTCCGGTTCAATTCTTTTGAAGCCGGCCCCTTGATTAGTTCATTAATAGTTTCTTCATATTTATTGGATTTTTCTGCTTCAATTTTACGTTTTTCCGCCTCTAAATACATGGCGTCTTTGGTGGAAAAATACAATTTTACTTCTTCAAAGCCATCAGTAACAGGTCCCCTCTCCTGGCGGTTTCTTAGATAAAATACTGAAAAGACAACTATGAGTATGAGCAGGATTAAAAACAGGGTCTTTCTATTCATAAAAACATTCAACTCCCATTATTGATTTTTTGCATATATTCCATGATACCCTGGGCAATAGCCCGGGCAGCTTTTTCCCTGAAGAGATTACTGGCCAGCAAAGACTCCTCATGGGGATTTGATATAAAGGCCACTTCAACCAGGGCAGCAGGCATATCTGTATACTTGATCACATAGAAGTTCTCCTTCTTGACACCACGGTCATACCTCTTCAATTCTTTCAGGAGGTTTTGCTGTAAAGCATCAGCCAACAACTGGCTGCTGGCCACCTTATTCGGTGCAATAAAGGTCTCCGTTCCTTCCGAATAAGTGGCATTGGCTGAATTAGAATGGATACTTACAAATAACATGGCTTCCAGGCTGTTGGCCATTTCTACCCTATCCTTCAGGGAGATGAAACGGTCATCATTTCTTGTAAGCATAACATTATATCCTTCTCTTTGCAATATCTCTGCTGTTAATAAGGCCACTGCCAGATTGACATCTTTTTCAGTAAGGCCGGAAGGTCCTACGGCACCAGGATCAAAACCTCCATGGCCGGGGTCAAGTAAGATAAGATTGCTAATCTTCCTGTCTTTTATCTTACCCTTCATTAAACTCAGGGTTATTGAAGTAGCCGGTTTTGAAGAAAAGACCTTGTAATTGTCATATTCTCCTGTGGCAAACTCAAACCGGATACCTTCTCCTCTCTCAGTGGAGGGCTTAACCTTGATATCCTTTATAACCCCCAGCGGTGCAGGAACCCTGTAATCTGCAGCTGATTTCACTCCAGATACCTCCAGTACCAGAGTGCCAGAACTCTCCTTGATTTCATAATCAACTTCTCCGGTAAAACTTAAAACCAGGTCTGTCTTCAATTCCGAGTCATTTATCAATAATTCTTTAAAGCTGTTTTCAAATAATATTATATTCATAAAACGTCCGTCTGATAATTGTCTTTCCAGCAGGCTGTAACCGATATCCTGTTTCAGGTCAGCAACAATCCGGATAGTCTCTTCATTAAAACGGGAGGTCCGGATACTCTTCAGCAATTCGCTATTCACATCTATCCGGTCCCGGAAGCCTTCTCCCCTGTCTGCATTTAATATATTGATAACCAGGCGGTCAGGCTCCTTTAATTTGAATATCTCCGGACTAATTTTATTATCACTAATAAACCTGATCCCATTTCCTTCAAAAGCCAGATCAGTAAGGCTGGTCCTTTCAGTAGTATTGAAAACCAATTTTCCGCTGGAAACAGTATCCTCAAGCAAATGAAGATAACGATCCGGGTACAATTCCAGCACCACCCTCAGTACAATAGGATCATAGGTAAACTGGCTTACCCTTACGTCTTTGATCCAGGGGTTATTGTCCAGCTCCAATTCAAAATCACTAAGCATCAGGTCAGGTATATCAATTACCAATCTTCGTGGTTCCTGAAGCAACATAATTTCCGGCCTGGCCATCTGGCCGCTGGCCGTAATCTCCAATTGATCCTTTTTCCATCTTATACCTGTAATATAGGGCAGGAAATTGATGACAAGATTCTCTCCATCTTCAGCAATGGAACGATCCCCCAGAAAGGGGATGGGATATTGGCTAATTATTGAAATCTTCAAACGGGCCTCTTCCGCTACCGGTGTAACAGCAAGGTAAAAGTTCTTATTGGATATATTATCAGTAAAATCATCTGCCAGTGCCGCCTTTTCCAGTTCCAGTTCCAGGCGGGCAGGATTATTGGTATTGTTAATCCTGTAGGGAACAATATTATCCATCTCAATAACTATAGCCTGCCCTCCCTTTCCCCATCTTATATCCCTGATAAAGGTTTCAGGCCGGCTGAGATAAATATTATTCCCTTCTCTATTAAATAAAAAGCCGAAACAACGGGCTATATCTTCTATAGGCAGATAAGTATGGCCGTAAAGCAGCAAGAGGCTGCCCTTGCTCCTCATTGTCCTGTTATTGACCTGAATATAAGGGTTACCCAGCATCATCTTGATTAAAACTTGTCCATCACTGATACTGAGGGTCTTTATGGACTGCTGCCAGTTTATCTCGGCATTAAAAAGCCTGGCCAGCTCCCGGGCTTTAACATAAACAACATTATCCTGGACAACAGGTGCCAGCTCCTGGCTTTTATCCTGGCCATTTATATGTATATGTATATTTTCCCCTTTAACAACTATATTAAAAAATAGGAAAAGGGAGATAATAATCAATATATATGATAAATTGCGGGAACGATATCCAGACATTCAATCACTCCTATTACTCTACAATATATTATATATTTCTTTAAAGAATTAGCTTTTCCTGCCCCATTCCCTGTCAATCTGCATTTTTTTATTATTTAAAGTAAATATTAATTCTCACCTGATATACATAAACTAGAATTAGAAAAGTTCACTACAATGGAGGTATAAAAATGAGAGAAAATAAAGTAGCCGTCTTCTCCCTGGGAGGCAGGGGAGAAATAGGTAGTAATATGATTGTTTTAGAAAATGAAGAAGACATCTTAATCCTGGATGCAGGGGTCCTCTTTCCCGATGAAGATAAATACGGAATAGAGTTGATTATACCTGATATCAACTATCTGCTGGAGAAAAAAGAAAAAATCAGGGGGATTATCTTTTCCCATGGCCATGAAGACCATATCGGTGCTGTCCCCTATATTTTTGAATTAATCAATCCCCCGCTCTACGGAACCGACCTGACCATCGGGCTCATCGAAAACAAACTGAAGGATGCCGGCCTTCTGGATAAAGCAGAATTAAACTCCATAGGAGCATACGGTAATTACCGGAAGATAAAATTAAATAGCTTTGAAATAGAATTTTGCCATGTTAACCATAGCATTCCAGGTGCAGTGGCCATGAGGATAAAAACACCGGCCGGTTACATAGTCTATACAGGAGACTATAAATTTGACCAGACCCCTATCAGCAATCCCCAGGCCGACTATGAAGTATTGTCAGATTGGGGTAAAGCAGGGGTTCTGGCTTTACTGGGAGACAGCACCAATGCTGAAAGAGAGGGCCACAGTCTCTCCGAAAGAGTAGTGGCAAAAGCCCTGGAAAATAGTTTCCTTCTCACCAAAGGAAGGATTATCATCGCTACCTTTTCCAGCAATATTGAGAGGATACAACAAATTGTCAATGCCACCAGAAAATCAGGCCGGAAAATGGTTATTACCGGAAGAAGTATGGCCAACACCATTGAGATTGCCGCTAATCTCGGTTATATCGATATACCTGCTGATACACTAATCTCCATTGAAGAGGCAAAAAAACTCAGACCAGAACAGATTGTTTTGCTAATGACAGGCAGCCAGGGTGAATATAGGGCTGTCCTGAGCCGGGTAGCCCGGGGTGAGCACAGGGAAATCTCCATAATTCCCGGGGATACCGTCTACCTCTCTTCCAGCCCCATACCGGGAAATGAAAAGGCTATCGGGGAAACAATCAATCTCCTCTATAGCCTGGGTGCAAATGTTATATATGGAGAAATGATGGATCTCCATGCCTCGGGCCACGCCTGCCAGGAAGAGATAAAAATTATGCTGAACCTGGTCAGGCCGGAATATCTCATACCTGTACACGGTGAGTTCAGGCATCTCTACCATCATGCCCAGATTGCCAGGCAGATGGGCATGTCTGCTGAAAAGATTTTAATTGCTTTAAATGGAGACATCATTGTTCTTAGGGAAAATGAAGCAAAAATTGAGGGTAAAATCAATACGGGAGAACTATATATCGAAGGAAACCAGATCAGTGATACCGGGGCAATAGTTTTAAATGACCGGAAAAGACTGGCTGAGAATGGTTTTGTAAATATAATTATAGCTTTAGACTCTGAAGGCAACCTTTTAGATGAACCCCTCCTCATCTCCAGGGGATTTGTCTATAACAAAGAGGCAGAAGACCTGCTGGAAGAGGCAAGAAAACTGGTAGCAAGGACTAGCGCAGAAGAGAAAAAAAACGGGCTGGAGGATAATGCCCATTTAAAGAAAAAGATCTATCAGACCCTGAATAAATACTTCTACGAGAAGGCCAACCGCTCTCCACTTATCCTTATCGAGATAATGGAAATTCCGGTCTTAAGCCCGGTGTGAAATAATTTTATACACTGACTATCTTTAATAAATTATATGTATAAATCCAATAACAACCCCCTGATTTCATCGACCCTTTTCAATACTTCGAGAGCATCAGCCTGTTCTTCCAGGAATAACTCCTGCAGGACTTCCAAATTGCGGTCAATCTTCTCTACTATGGTATAGGTCCGCATATTACCCCGGCTGTCCCAGCTGAAAGACTGCTTGGCCCGGGCAAACTCCCTGTGTAAGGTCCGTAAAAATTCCTTAACCCTTATCTTATATTCTATAAGATCATTTTTATCAAGGGATTTTTTTAATTTTTCTCCCTGTTCATCGATGATATTAAATAATCTGTCCAGTCTCTCCTTGATCTCTTTCTGATTTATCTCGGCCAATTTTTCTTTAAACTCCACTTCACTGGCCGGACTTTTGTCCAGACTGCTTAAAGTACCCACACCTTCCCGGGATTTTATGGTTGTAGTCATTCTGCCTACCTTCATATATTTTCCTCCTCCTGGATAGGGAAAAACATTTTACTATAAGTATTATACTATAAATCCACTACTAATACTACTTTTTATTGCTATTTAAAACACCTTATCCAGGAAAGCCTTGATTCTGGCGTGCTCAGGCTGCAGGAAAATCTCCTCAGGAGTGGTATCAGCCAGAACCTCCCCTTCATCCATGAAGACAACCCGGTCCGACACTTCCCGGGCAAAACCCATCTCATGTGTAACCACCAGCATGGTTATCTTTTCCAGGGCCAGGTCTTTTATAACCTCCAGGACCTCTCCCACCAGTTCCGGATCCAGAGAAGATGTAGGCTCATCAAAAAGCATGATATCAGGCTGCATGGCCAGGGCCCTGGCAATGGCCACCCGTTGCTGCTGCCCTCCGGACAATCTGGAGGGATAGACATCCCTTTTATCAAGCAGTCCCACCTTCTCCAGTAATTCTTCGGCTATTTCTATTGCTCCTTCCTTTTCCATCTTCTTGACAACCAGGGGAGCCTCAATGATATTTTCCAGGACCGTTTTATGGGGAAAAAGATTAAACTGTTGAAAGACCATCCCCATCTCCGTACAGCCGTCCCGGTAGGTATTTACCTCTTTCCCCTTGATCTTTACGAAACCGTCATCAATGGCTTCCAGGCCAATCAAACACCTGAGAAAAGTACTCTTACCTGAACCAGAGGGGCCGATTATTGAGATCACTTCTCCCTGCCGGACCTGCAGGCTCACACCCTTTAAAACCTCTAACTTATTAAAATTTTTCTTTATATTTATGGCTTCCAGCATATACATAAAATTATCACCTGTACCTTCTACTCATAGATAGAGAATCTTTCTTCCAGTTTCCTGAAAACATTTACTATAACAGAACTGATCAGCAAATAAAGAATTGCCGCAATTATAAAAGGGGTAATGGTAAAATCACGGTTCAATACCTGTCTGGCTGCCCTTAAAAGATCTGTCATCCCGATAACAGATACCAGGGCACTATCTTTCACCAGGTTTATAGCCTCATTACTGACCGGAGGTAATACCCTTCTTACTGTCTGTGGTATTATTATCCTGAACATGGTCTGCCGGTAATTCAGACCCAGTACCCGGGCAGCTTCATACTGGCCCTTGCCGATAGATTCGATGCCCGCCCGGAAAATTTCCGTAAAATAAGCTGCATAGTTAATGATAAAAGTTATGGCTGCCGCCTGGAAAGGCTCCAGGGTTATACCTAGAACAGGCAGGCCGTAATAGGTAAAAAACAACTGAAGTAACAGGGGAGTGCCCCTGAAAACCCAGGTATAAAAACCGATTATAATCCTCAATAGCCTGAACCTGGAAATTTTACCTATAGCACACATTATCCCCAGGAGTACCGAGAATACAGCTGTTATCAAGTATAGTTGTCCTGTTACTTTAGCTCCTTCAAGTATAAACCCTGTTACATTCAGTATATAATCCACCCTCATTGCCTCCCCTTTTCAAAGTAAGGATATATCTAACTTATACTCTAATATCAAATCTGTATTTAATTAACCACATTCTCGCCAAACCACTTAACGGACAGCTCTGCAGCACTACCATCTGCCTTCAACTCATCCAGGACTCTATTTAATTCCGCCAGGAAACTCTCATCTTCCTTCCTGACTCCAACCCCGTATTGCTCCCAGCCCAACTCTTCATCCAGGACCCTGTAAACATCAGGCTTTTTGCTGATATAGTAATACCTGCCATGCATTTCATCTACAACAACCGCATCCAGGCGGCCTATCTGTAAATCCATCAGGGCTTCAGCATTTGTCGCATACTGCCTGATGTCTTTCAAGGATTCAACCAATTCAGGATCAGAATAGAGGGCATTGACGCTGCTGCTGCCCATCTGCAGACCGACTACCTTTCCTGCCAGATCCTGCTTTGTCTGGATATCACTATTCATCCGCACAACTATTACCTGCCTGTTATTCATATAAGGTTCAGTAAAATTAATCTGTCTTGCCCTCTCTTCAGTAATAGTCAAACCATTCCAGATTACATCGATCAAACCGCTTTTCAGGCTTAAGATAACTCCATCCCAGTCAACAGGTTTAAATTCCACCTCTACTCCCATTCTCTCTGCGACCAGCCTGGCCAGATCTATATCAAAGCCGACCAGATTACCCTCTTCATCCCTGAAACCCATAGGTGCAAAGGTATCATCAAGGCCGACAACAAATTTACCCTTTTCTTTAATCCTCTCCAGAGAATTATCAGCTGCCATCACAGTAAAACTTAAAAACATAAGCAATGATAAACTCAAAACAAAAAACATTTTCCTTTTCATCAAAATACGCCTCCCTGAACTATATTTAATATCTTAATCTATTATACTTTATTACTTTAC
>JAAYRT010000079.1 GCA_012518635.1 Halanaerobiaceae bacterium
TCCTCCCGGGCCGGCATGGGGATGGGTTGTAACTTATGGGCATTTTTCCTGGCCAGACTTTCAATAATCTCTTTTGCCTCGGCACTGGCCTCACCGGTAAGGATATAATTATCCAGCTCCCCATAACTAATTCCCAGCTCTTTCTCATCACTCTGGCCGGGCCAGAGACCGGCCGAAGGGGTCTTCTGGATAATCTTTTCCGGTATCCCCAGGTGTCTGCCCAGTTCCCGGACCTCAGTCTTCACCAGCCTGCCCAGGGGGATCAGGTCAACCCCCCCGTCACCGTATTTAGTAAAATAACCGATTGTCAATTCACTCCAGTTATCAGTCCCCACAACCAGATAATTATACTTTGCTGCATAATAATACAGGGTGACCATCCTCAGGCGGGGTTTCATATTGGCCAGGGCCAGGTTCTGTGGATCCCTTTCCTCCTCATTGAATACCTTAAGATACTGATCCAGCACTGGCCCCAGATCCCGCTTTATATATCTTAGACCAAAGGTTTCAGCCAGAAGCAAAGCATCTTCCTCGTCCTCTTTATTGCTATAACAGGGCATGATTACCCCCAGGGCATCGTCACCAAAAGCCTTCTGAGACAAAACTGCAACAACCGCTGCATCAATACCGCCGCTTAGGCCGAATATAGCTCCCCTGCATCCTGCCTCCCTGACTTTTTCCTGCAGCCACTTGACCAGCACCTTCTCCACTCTGGCATAATCCAGTTTATCCATATAATCAACCTCTCTCCCTCTAATTTAATCCTGCAAATATATTATAGTTTTCCCTTCAGAAAAAATAATCTTTACTTAATTTCTGTAAATTCCTTTTTTATCTCTGCAGCTTCCTTGCCCAACCACAGTTCTTTCATCTTTCTGGCTGCCATTTCTTCCTCCAATTTTGCCGGCCAGAGCTCTACAGGGGCCCCCTCCCTCATGGCAGCAGCCAGGTTGTAAAAGACCTGCTTATTTCTGGTATAGGCCCGCAATTGTTCCTTAATCTCTGCCCTTTTGGTCTTTTTCTCAAAGGGGCAGGGATTCTCTATAGGCTGATAATTAAAAAGGCTCCTATTTTCAATTATATAATTTTCCCTGATATATATTAAGGGTCTGATAATATAAATATTATTTTCTGATAAATAGCGTTTGGGCTGTAATGAAAGAATCTGGCCTGAGTAGAGGATGCTCATCAAAAAGGTCTCTACAGCATCATCATAATGATGGCCAAAGGCCACTTTCTTAATATTATTTGCCCGCATGTATTCCACCAGAGCTCCCCGGCGGAAGTGGGCACATTTGGCACAGGGTGTACCCTCCTCCACACTAAGGATATAAGTAGCTATCTCTGTCTTTTCTATATGATAGGGCACTTCCAATTCGGCACAGAGCCAGCGTAAGTAATCAAAATTATTTACATCAAAGCCTGGATCTATGGTGATGGCTGATAACTGAAAATCAATGGACAGGTATTTTCTGAGTATGGCCAGGGCATAAAGAAGGAAACTACTGTCCTTTCCCCCTGATAAGCCTACCAGGATATGGTCCCCGTCTTCTATGAGTTCAAACTCTGCAATAGCTTTTACTATCTTATTGCTGATATTCCCTGGTATAGATAGTTTCAAAACCTTCACTCCTCAAAACAAAAACTTATCCTGGCATCCTGCACTGATGCCATTTTAATTATACAA
>JAAYRT010000080.1 GCA_012518635.1 Halanaerobiaceae bacterium
ACTTTAAGCTTTGTACCTTTAAATTTTATACCTACAGGCAGGATAGGGCTTTTACCCTCTATAGGTATTAAAATAGAACCAGATTTAGCCCTGCCTAATTTGTCTTTCGGGCCCCTGGTAGTCCCTTCAGGAAAAATTCCCAGCACCTTTTCCTCTTCCAGGATAGCCAGGGCCTGTTTCAGGGCTGAGCGGTCGGGACTGCCTCTCTTTACCGGTATTTGTCCTATTTTCTTCAACAGGTACCCCAATACGGGCACTCTAAACAATTCCTTTTTAGCCATAAAATGTGTCCTGCGTTTTATTAAAGCTCCTATTATGGGCGGATCCAGATAGGTAATATGATTTGCCATTATAACCAGCCTGCCGGTTTCAGGTATATTCTCTCTGCCCCTTATTTCCCAGCGGCAGAATATTTTAAAGAATAATCTAAAAAGGAGAGCAGCAGATTTATAAAGTATATTAAACATTTCCTTCATCCTTTATGTAAGAGATTAGTTTGTCCAGTACCTCCTGTATGGAAAGATTGCTGGTATCAATTAAAATGGCATCCTCTGCTTTCACCAGAGGCGCAAGCTCCCTGGTAGAATCCTCCCGATCCCTTTCTGCAATCTCTTTCTCAATTTCGGCTAAACTTACCTCCAGGCCCTTTTCCCTTAATTCCTTCCATCTCCTCCTGGCCCTTTCCTCCAGAGAGGCGGTGATAAAGAATTTATAATCTGCATCAGGAAGGACCCGGGTACCAATGTCCCTGCCATCCATAATAATATTACCGCTACTGGCAATATTCCGCTGCATTTCAGTCATCAGTTCCCTTATAGCTTTGTTTTTAGCCACTGTAGAAACATTTAGATCCACTTCTTTAGTTCTCAGGCTGTCGGTTACATCTCTCCCATTGATAATTATGTGACTGATATGATTTTCATCAGGCGGGGTAATCTGCATCTCTATTTTTTTGCTTAACTTTACTATTTCTTCTGTATCATGGATATCTATGCCCTCTTCTAAAGCCAGATAAGTTATGGCCCGGTACATGGCACCAGTATCCAGATATCTATAGGCTAATTTTCTGGCCAGTAATCTGGAAATAGTGCTTTTACCTGCACCTGCTGGTCCATCAATTGCTATAACTTTACTCATCTTCACACCAGCTCCTTTTTTGCTTTATGCTATATTCTATCTTTAGGGCGGAAAATCCTCTTTTCTATCTTCATTTAGCGGTAACACAATTTTTTTAAAATTTTATTAAAATCAGGAAAAGAAACATTAACAGCTTCAACATCTTTAATCTTAAATGGTTCTCTGCTTATTAAACCGGCAACTATAAAGGACATAACGAGCCGGTGATCATAGTATGATTCTATTTCCACACCACCCTGTAATCTGGCCGGTCCTTCGATTACCATGCCATCTGGCATCTCTTCAGCTCTGACCCCCAACTTTCTTAACCCCTCTACCGTTGCACTGATCCTATCGCTTTCCTTGACCCTAAGCTCAGCAGCATCCCTGATTATAGTCCTGCCTTCTGCCCGGGCAGCCAGTACAGCCAGGAGAGGCAATTCATCAATCAGGAGGGGGATGAGCTCACCTTCAATGCTTACTGCCTTTAAATTACTGCTCATTACCCTTATATCAGCAAGGGGTTCGCCGGCTTTTTCCCTGATATTGAAAAACTCTATCCTGGCCCCCATTTCCTGGATAATTCTCAGGAAACCATCCCTTGTCGGGTTGATGCCTACATTTCTGATGACAATATCACTATCTGGAGTAATCAGGGCGGCTGCAATAAAAAAAGCAGCAGAAGAAAGGTCGCCCGGTACCTCTATCTCCTGTGCATCTAATTTAATTTCCCCTTTTTTACTTAAAGTTATCTCTTTACCTTCTTTTACCAAATCTACTCCAAATCCCTGGAGCATTCTTTCTGTATGGTCCCGGCTTAATTCAGGCTCAATTATTTTTAGCTCCTCCTGGGCATACAGGCCTGCCAGAAGCAGGGCAGACTTGAGCTGGGCACTGGCAACAGGCAGCTCATATTGGATGCCCTTCAGGGGACTACCCTTGATGCTGAGGGGGAGATATTTATCTTCCCTGGACCAGATCCTGGCCCCCATTTTTTCCAATGGCTTGATTATCCTGTCCATGGGCCTGACATTGAGGAAATTATCTCCAGTCAGCACTGAATAAAAATCCTGCGCTGCCAGCAAACCAGCCAGAAGTCTTGCAGTAGTACCGGAATTACCACAATATAGGACATTGCTGGCTTCCCTTAAACCATTCAGGCCAACACCCTCAACCATATAATAACCCGGCTCTATCTTCTCTATCTCTACACCCAGTGCCTGGAAGATTTTTATTGTATGTAAACAATCATCACTTTCCAGAAAACCCTTTATATAGCTCTTCCCCTCTGCAATTGAAGATAAAATTACTGCCCGGTGGGAAATAGACTTATCTCCCGGAATTGTAATTTCACCCATTAGACTATTTGCCTGGAATGTATTAAAGGACATTATTCGCCTCCTCCCAGAGCTCTTTCTGTAATAAAGTCCTCTTTTTCCGGGCTGCTTCCATAATACCCTTTAACTCCCCCTCTTCTTCCTGCAAGAGGGAGGTTTTAAAAAACAGGAGGGTATTAATTATTCTGTCAATTTTATCTATTATAAATTCCCGGTTAGTAAGAAAAATATCCCTCCAGACCACCGGGCTGGATGCAGCAATTCTGGTAAAATCGCGGAACCCCTGTCCCATCAATTTACTTATTTCCGGAAATTCCTCTTCGTACTTTATGACTTCATTCATCAGGGCAATAGCAATCAGATGGGGCAGATGACTGGTTAAGGCAACCAGATCATCATGCCTTTCACTATCAATGAAGATGATTCTGGCCCCGATTTTCTCCAGAATCTCTATTAAAATCTTCCCTTCCCTTTTTAAAGCAGGTTCATTTATAAGTAAATAACTTTTATTTAAAAAGAGATCTGCATCAGCAGTATCGGGACCACTGGTCTCCCTTCCGGTCATGGGATGTCCGCCTATAAATTTTAAATCAGGAAATCTCTCCTTCATCTCCCTGCAGATATAGCTTTTAGTACTACCCAGATCTGTTATAAGGGTCCTTTCCGCATTCAAGTAGGGCCTGATCTCTTCCAGCACTTCAATGCTTGCCCTGACAGGCACCGCCAGGAATAATATGTCAAGTCTGGAAAGCCTGTCTATATTTAAAACATCAGTAATAATGTTATTAGCCAGGACATAATCCAGGTTTCCCCTGTTTTTATCATTACCATAGATAATAATATCCTGACAGTATTTATTGATGGCCAGAGCCAAAGAACTTCCCATTAAACCCAGACCAATTATCCCAATATTCATCATATCTCACGTTCCACCGCTTGTGCCAATTTCTTTAATTCCTCCATCAGGGAAGCAAATTTTTCAAACTTCAGGGATTGCTGGCCATCACTCATGGCTTTTGTCGGATCCGGATGTACCTCAATTATCAAACCATCTGCCCCCATGGCAACTGCCCCTCTGGCTGCTGGAGCTACCAGGTCCCAGTGGCCAGTTCCATGGCTGGGGTCAATTACTACCGGCAGATGGCTCAATTTTCTTAATACCGGAATACTGACCAGATCAAGGGTATTTCTGGTATAGGTTTCAAAAGTCCTGATCCCCCTCTCACAGAGGATAACATTGTAATTCCCCTCTGCCATTATATACTCGGCAGCCATCAGGAATTCATTATAGGTAGCAGATAAACCCCTTTTTAACAGGACCGGCTTATTGGTTTTTCCTACTTCCCTTAAGAGGAAGAAATTCTGCATATTACGGGCACCAATCTGATAGATATCTGTATAATTTCCAACCAGTTCTACATCCCTGGGATCAACCACTTCTGTAATTACTGCCAGGCCGGTATCATTGGCTACCCGGCGTAAAATCTTTAATCCTTCCTCCTCCAGCCCCTGGAAACTATAAGGAGAAGTCCTTGGTTTAAAAGCTCCCCCACGTAATACAGTGGCGCCGGCTGCTTTTATGCTTTCTGCAGTAAGGCGGATCTGTTCTTCACTCTCCACAGCACAGGGGCCAGCCATAACTAATATCTCTTTACCACCAATACACACACCATCCTTAATCTCAATTATACTACGGTCTTCCTCAAAGGTACGCCCAGCCAGCTTATAGGGCTCCAGGATAGGTACCAGTTTTTCTATTCCCGGATAAGCCCCTAAAGACTCCACTAATTCTTCCCGGTTCAGGTCACCTATAACACCTATAATCATCTTCTTGGCTCCCCGGGAGGGATGGGTAGTAAAACCTAACTCCTCCACCCTGGCCAAAACCTGTTTTATCTCTTCCTGACTGGCATCGTCCCTCATAACAATAATCATTCTACTCTCTCCTCTCCTTCTCATTATTTATATATAAATCAGGGCGCAGACTGACAGCCTCCCTTAAATAGACATGTTTTACCTCCTCCAGAGGAGATTTCTTATCAATGAAAACCAGGACCCTGATACACCTGGCCAGGGAACCCTTTACATCCATTTCCTGAAAACAGAGGAGGGGGACCCTGTCCAACCCCATCTCTCTTGCAGCTACAGCTGGATACACAGCATCCAAATCCCTGGTAGCAGTGAATAAGATACTGATTAACTCCTCTTTCTCTAATTTATTTAATTCTATTATCTTTTTTAAGAGTTCACTACTGGCCTCCAGTATATCTTCCCTTGTATTTTTATCTACTGTAATAGCACCCCGTATAGCTCTCATAAATCAACACCACCAGATTATTTTCCAGTATTAAAAGGAAACACCCCTTTATATAAGATGGCCGGTCAGCCATCAAGGGTGTTAGTATATTTCTGGAATTTTAAATATTTTACCACATAAGAATTTAACTGTCCAGTATTTTATTTATAGTTCATCATAAAACTGGACAACCCCCAGTTTTCTTTCTTCCTCATGAATTCTGAAAACCTGTCCGGTATACCAGTTCTTGATATTTGATGAAAGTTCTGTTATCTCAAACCAGAGGACCTCATTTGAGAATCTGCAGTCCAGTAGCAATAAGTCCCCTTCCTTAACATTGATCCTCACTGAGCCGTCAAGAAAATTAGCTGTCCGCTGGCCGTTCTTTACCAGCCATACCTGAGGTAGGGAATAATCCTGTAATAGTTCTATGGCTATAAAACCCTCCTCAACCCTTTCTTCAATGTTAAATACACTGATTGCAGTGTCCTCCTGAAATAATCCCTTGACGGAAAACTCTATTTGCTTCAATTTATTGTAAGCCTTTTCATTACGCATGAGGATCTGTACAGACAATAAAAGGATAAGAATAATGACAGTCAGGTTGATAAAAAATTTCTCTGCCCTGGATAAAAAATCCATCAACCATACCTCCCGGGATATACATTTACTATATCTTTATGAAAATAGAATTAAAATTATCCCGGAAGCTTATCCTGTAAATTCTCCAGGGCTGTTTTGGCAGCATTCTGTTCTGCCTCTTTCTTGCTATAACCTTTACCTATCCCCAGTAAGCGGTCTTTGTGTTTTACCTGGACTGTAAACAATTTATTGTGGTCAGGGCCATCCTCTCTGATAACATCATAAACAGGCCCGGTCAGGCTCTTCTTCTGGATTATCTCCTGTAGAATGGTCTTATAATCCTTTATATATTCTCCCCTCTCCACTTTATCGATTTTATCCTTAAAGTATTTGATGATAAA
>JAAYRT010000081.1 GCA_012518635.1 Halanaerobiaceae bacterium
AATTGATATTTCCAGACTTATCAAAGTCTGCCAGGCCGGGGTCCCGCAGGATATTTATTATTATACCAAAGGGCTTTATCTGCAAAGAAAGGATTAGATCCCTCTCTTCCTTTATCTGGCTGTTCATTTCCTGAAAGTTGGAATAAATGAGCCAGATACCGATACCGATGATGATAAGACTGCCCAGAATTCTGGCCAGCTCCAGGGAGAGATGGGCAGCAAAAAGGACTCCCAGGGAAGCAGTCAGGTAAATAAGTATTGAAGATATGGCCCCGATGATCATTAAGGATAGAAAACCAATCCGGATATTCCGTAATCCGTAGGTAACCCCGACAGTAAAACCATCGATGCTGACGGCTACCGCCAGAATGATGGCAGGCCAGATACCGGTATAATCCACTATAAGCACCTCCATGATATTCCTGACCCTTTATTATATGGGATGCCGGTGCTTATAGTTCATACCCTTTTATTTTTGACAACCGGGGCAATAATGGGTACCCCTGCCGGCCAACCTTGTCTTTATGATTGTGCTGCCACAACGGTAACACTCCTGGCCAGCCCGCCGGTAGACCTGCAATTCTTCCTGGAAATTCCCCTTCTCACCCCTGGCATCCCGGTAATCACTAAAAGAGGTGCCGCCGGCAGCTATACCCTTTTCCAGGACCAGGCGGATAGAATCATGGAGGGCCTCTATCTCCTCCTCCCCCAGGGAACCAGAAGTGCGGTCAGGAGAGATGGCAGCATAAAAGAGGGCCTCATCAGTATAGATATTGCCGAGGCCGGCGATAAAAGTCTGGTCAAGCAGGAGGGCCTTGATATTGGCCTTCCTGCCCTTTAAACCTTTGGCAAAAACCTCCAGAGTAAAAGCAGGCGAGAGGGGTTCCGGCCCCAGTCTCAGCAGGCCTCCCACCGGCCGGTAATCATCCCTGTCCACCAGGTACATCCGGCCAAATTTCCTGATATCATGGAACCTGAGGTCCAGCCCCCTCTCCAGCTGCAGGATGATATGGGTATGTTTATCATAATCTGCCTCCCGGGGCAAAACCAGCAGCCGCCCCGTCATCCGCAGATGGACGACCAGGGTCATTTCTGTTTCCAGGATCTGTTCTGCCTCCGGACCCTCCCCGGGCTCCAGGATTTCTCCAGCCGGAGATTTATCCTGCAATGTTTTATCTGCCGCTACTTTGATTAAAATATATTTACCCCTTCGCTCTATCTCCTGTATTATTCTACCCTTTAATCCTTCCTTAAACCCTTCCACAGTTGGGCGGGCCACCAGTTTTTCTTTCCTGATTACCACATCTTCTATAGTATAACCGGTAACGAGTTTCCGTAACCCCCTTACTATTGTCTCCACTTCCGGCAACTCAGGCATCAAGAACCACCTCTAATTTTCAGTATAATCTTCCCGGTCTTTCCAGTTCTCTGCCACCTGGACCTCTACTACCAGGGGGACCTTCAGTTCTGCCACATTCTCCATCTCCCTTTTCAGGACTTCAGCCACCTCTTTCAGCTCTTCCCTGTGGACCTCCAGGACCAGTTCATCATGTACCTGCAGGAGGAGTCTGGCCCGGAAATTTTCTTCCCTGATTTTATTGTAGACATTGAGCATGGCCATTTTCATCAGGTCTGCAGCACTACCCTGAATGGGTGTATTGATGGCAGTCCGGCGGGCAAAATTCCGCCTGTGGAAATTCCGGCTCCTTATATCCGGTATATACCTCCTCCTCTTGAGGATAGTTGTTACAAAACCCTCTTTTTCTGCCCTTTCGACTATCTCATCCATGTATCTCTTAACTCCGGAGAAACGCTGGAAATACTTCTCTATATAGGCATCTGCCTCATTACGGGAAATCCCCAGGTCAGTGGCCAGCCCAAAAGAACTCATCCCATAGGCAATACCGAAATTTATCACCTTGGCATGTCTCCGCATATTGGGGGTGACTTCTTCCGGTTCCACGCCAAAGATTTCACTGGCTGTCTCCCTGTGGATATCTGCCCCGTCCTGGAAGGCCCTGATCAGGCTTTCATCTCCACTGATATGGGCCAGTACCCTCAACTCTATCTGGGAATAATCCGCAGAGAGCAGGAGCCAGTCCTCTGACCTTGTTACAAAGGCCTTCCTGATCTCCCGGCCTTCCTCTGTCCTGATAGGTATATTCTGCAGATTGGGATCAGTACTGCTTAATCTGCCAGTAGCAGTAACCATCTGATTGAAACTGGTATGCAGCCTGCCTGTCTCCTTATTGACCAGGGGCGGCAGGGCATCCACATAGGTAGATTTCAGTTTGGCCAGCTGCCTGTATTCCGTGATCAGGTTTATAATTTCGTGCTTATCCTTTAATTCCTCCAGGACCTCCGCATCGGTAGAATAACCGGTCTTGGTCTTTTTGATGACCGGCAGTCCCAGTTTTTCAAAGAGTATTAACCCCAGTTGTTTAGGTGAATTTATATTAAACTCCTCTCCGGCCAGTTCATAGATCTCCCCTGTAATCCGGTCCAGTTCCTTTGCCCATTTTTCAGAAAGAGTCTCCAGATGGGCTGTATCAAGTTTTACCCCATTCAGTTCCATTTCCGCCAGGACCTCCACCAGGGGGATTTCCAGCTCTCTGTACAGGGCTAAAAGCTGGCTTTTTTCCAGCTTCTCCTCCAGGATATCCTTTAAGGTAAATAACCTGGAGAGGATCAAAGCATTTTTCTTCTTTTCCGGCAGTTCCTCAGGTAAGAGGAGATTTAACTCCTTTTCCAGCTGTTCTTCCAGGGAAGGCAGCTTATCGGAGGGATTCAGGAGATAGGCTGCCAGTAAGGGATCAAAGACAAAACCCTTTAGCTCTATCTTATTTTTCTTCAGGACGATGAAACTTTCTTTTCCGTGGAGGATGTATTTTTTAATCCCTGCAGTAGAGAATACAGCAGCGAAGAGCTGCAGGCATTTCTCTGTAAAGGGCAGGGAATAAACTTCCTTTTCATTCAGGGCAAGGAGAAAACTCTCCACCCGGGCACTGACAGGATATTTATAATCATCCAGGAGGAAGTCAAAGGCCATTTCCCCCTGCTCCTCTATCCGTTTGATTAAAGCCCGGATTTCCTCCTCATCCTCTTCCACATCCTGGAAGTCCATCTCCTCCAGGTCCAATTCCTCACCGGCTCCGGTACCAACATCACCGGTAATCTGTTCCAGCAGGCTCCTGAATTCCATCTGCTTTAAGAAGGGAATCAATTTTTCCTTATCCAGCCCCTCCAGGCGGCACTGGGAAAAATCTATATCCAGGGGGACATCAACAACAATGGTCCCCAGCACCTTGCTCAGCCTGGCCTGTTCGCCGTATTCCGTTAAATTTTCTTTACGTTTCTGGCCTGAGACCTTGTCAATATTGGCCAGGAGGTTTTCCAGGGAGGAAAACTCCTTCAATAAAGCTATAGCCGTCTTTTCGCCAATACCGGGAACACCGGGGATATTATCCGAATTATCCCCCATCAGGCCCTTCATGTCCTTCAACTGTTCCGGCTCCAGTCCATATTCTTCCCTGATTTTGGCCAGATCATATCTGTCCAGTTCGGTGATTCCCCTTCTGGTATAAAGGACATTTATCTTCTCACTGACCAACTGTAGTGTATCCCGGTCCCCAGTGACAATCCTTACCTCCAGGCCTGCCTCCTCCCCTTTTTTAGCCAGAGTACCGAGGAGGTCATCGGCCTCAAAACCGTCCTTGCTGATCATCCTGATCCCCATGGCTTCCAGCAATTCCCTGATCAGGGCAAACTGGGGCCGTAGTTCAGCGGGAGTCTCCTTCCTGGTACCCTTATATTCCGCATATTCCTGATGGCGGAAGGTAGGGGCTTTAGTATCAAAGGCAACCACCATGTAATCCGGCTCTTCGTCTTCAATCAGCCGGATTAACATCCTGGCAAAACCATAGACAGCATTGGTATATTCACCTGCACTGTTTTGCAAAAGTGGCAAAGCATAAAAGGCCCGGTGGGCCAGACTATGTCCATCCAGTAAAAATAATTTTTTTCCCAAAATCAATCACTCCTTCAAATATATATTCCCCGAAAATCATCAAAAACCTGCAAATTATATATAAAGATAAAACCGGCTTTTTTATAAAGCCGGTCTTAAACTTAAAACAGGAGAATTGATACATATTTTAATATTCTTCCATATGAAACCATTCTGCATCTTCCACCCAGCTGTTGGGCCTATCCAGCATTTCTGCCAGGGTTGCCATGATTTTTTCATGTTTTCTCTCTTCCTCAGCCAGTTGTTGAAATACCCTCCTGACATGGGGCAGGTCTGTCTTTTCTGCCTGTTCCAGATAGAACTCCTTACTTTTTCTCTCCAGTTCCACTGCCTGCCTGTAAATCTCTACTTCATCTGCGGGGAAAATCAATTCCGGCAATTCCTCAATCATATTCCGGAAAAAGTCCCTGGCCCTTTCCTTGATGTCTGACTCTACTTCCTCTACCACCTGTTCAGCCCTCAGCTGTAATACAATCTCCTCATGTTTCCGCTCTTCTGCAGCCATTTGTTCAAATAATTCCTTCATATGTTCAGTCGGTGCATTCTTACTTCTCTCCAGATAATAATCCCGGTGTTCCCGTTCAAACTCAACAGCAAATTCAAAAATATTCATACTCTTCCCCCTTTTATATTGATAACTATTACCAATATTATATGTAAGGAAGATACCCTTTGTCAAATATAGCTATATTTCAGCTCTTTCAAACTGTTCTTTCCTCTGTTACATGCTGGAGACCCTGGCAGAAGAGGGCCAGGACATGGTCATCATCCAGGGAATAATAAACAGACCGTCCTTCCCTGCGGAACTTGACCAGTTTTGTGTTCCGCAAAACCCGCAATTGGTGAGAGATGGCAGAAGAGCTCATTCCCAGCAATTCGGATAGGTCACAGACACAGAGCTCCCTGTCCTTCAGGGCATAGAGTATCTTTATCCTGGTCGGGTCTCCCATGGTCTTGAACAATTCAGCCAGTGCATATGCTATATCCTCTGCCAGATCATCTTCCTTCAATATGTCGATCAGTTCCTGGTCCGGGTTGAAAATCTCACAATAATCACACAGGTCTGGAAATCTTTTTTCTTCACTCATTCCAGTGCTCCTTTCCTGAAAATTTCATGAAAGCTTTTCAGGCTTTCATGAAATTGCACTACTATACTAAACATTATTATCTATTTCTGGCTTGCATCATTATCTATTTCTACAGGGATAGGATTATTCCTTTTTCCAGCAGGGATATGGATTCACTCAGCTAATGGTTTTTTCAATATGCGCAGGGAATTCAATACAGCCAGGACCGTTACTCCCACGTCGGCAAAGACTGCCATCCACATGGTGGCCAGGCCGGCGGCACCTAGAAGCAACACTATACCTTTTACTCCCAGGGCCAGTATGATATTCTGCCAGACTATCCGGCTGGTCATACCGGCAATCCTGATAGCAGTAACTATCCTGAAGGGTTCATCGGTCATGAGGACCAGGTCTGCTGCCTCGATAGCAGCATCAGAACCCACTCCTCCCATGGCTACGCCGATATCGGCCCTGGCCAGGACCGGGGCATCATTGATACCATCACCGGCAAAGAGCAGTTTCCCTTTGCCTGCTTCCTGCAGGAGCCCCTCCACTATCTCTACCTTATCCTCAGGCAATAATTCTCCATAATGGGCATCCAGTCCCAGGTTGGCGGCATATTCTTCTGCCACTGCCTTCCGGTCCCCGGTCAGCATAATCAGCTCTTTTATCCCCAGGTCCCTTAAACCCCTCATGGTTGCATGGGCATCTTCCCTGATGACATCGGTCAGGCTGATATAGCCGGCAAAGTCCCTATCTATCACTACATAGACCACGGTCCCGTTACCATCATAGATCTGGACTCCGTCCTTTATATTATATTCCTGGAGCAGTTTATCATTCCCCACCAGTATCTCCCTGCCGTCATAAAGGAGTCTGATACCATGTCCCGGTAATTCCTGATAGGACTCTATTTTCTCCTGCTCAGGCACAGCGGCATATTCAGCCACTATGGCTGTGGCAATGGGATGGCTGGAATGGCTCTCAGCGATGGCTGCCAGCTCCAGCACCTCATCTTCAACAAAACCGTTAAAGGCCTTTACCTTCTCCACGACGAAAACACCCCTGGTCAGGGTCCCTGTCTTATCGAAGACTACCCGCTCAACCTTATTTAAGGCTTCCAGATAGTTACCACCCTTGACCAGGATGCCTTCCCGGGAAGCCCGGCCAATACCGGCAAAGAAACCCAGGGGTATTGAGACAACCAGGGCACAGGGACAGGAGATAACCAGAAAAATCAAAGCCCTGTAGAACCAGTCAGCAAATACGGCCCCAGGTACAAATAAAGGAGGCAGGACCGCTATGGCCAATGCGGCGTATACAACAATGGGTGTATAATAACCGGCAAACTTACTGATAAACTCCTCTGTCGGTGCCTTGCGGGCAGCAGAGTTCTCCACCAGCTCCAGGATCCTGGCTACAGTTGAATCTCCATAGCTCTTGCTTACCCTGACAGTGATCAGGCCTTCCTTATTGACCATCCCGCTTAATATCTCATCACCTGTATCCAGACTGCGGGGCAGGGATTCTCCGGTCAGGGCAGAGGTATCCACCATGGTCCTGCCTTCGATGATAACTCCATCCAGGGGAACCCGTTCACCGGGCCTGAT
>JAAYRT010000082.1 GCA_012518635.1 Halanaerobiaceae bacterium
CTGTACCGGCAAACAGGCTGGCCAGGGAGATTGGGGAGGAAAGGGTGGCCAATATGGTCTTGTTGGGGGCTTATCTGGTCAGGAATAGATTTCTGACAATGGAGAATATCAAGGACAGCCTCCGGGAGTTGATCGGACAGAAGGGGGAAAGGCTCTTGTCCTATAATTTTAAGGCCCTGGAACTGGGTGCCAGAATTTAGGGATAGAAAAGAAACCTGTTATATTAGCCAGGTAATTGGAAGAATTACCTGGCTTTTGTTATTCCATGGTAAATATTAGGGGAAAAGTATAAGGAGCTGAAGAAGGAATTATATAAATTTTCTTGAAGATAATATCTAGAGAAAGATAGAAAAAGAAATGGCGGGATAAGGATGCAAAAGGATGGATTAAGGAGATTAATTAATAGAGAGAGGACTGTGGACCTCTTTCTGGAATTGGTGCAGATCGATAGTGTTTCTAAAGAAGAGAGGAAACTGGCAGACCGGATTATAGGGTTGGCTGGTTCCTTGAACCTGGATATCAGGGAAGACGGGACGGCTGAAAAAATCGGCGGAGACGCCGGCAATCTCATCATTTCAGTACCGGGAGATGAGGGCCAGGCAGCTATTTTACTTTCTGCCCATCTTGACAGGGTAGAACCGGGCCGGGGTATAAAGCCGGTCATCAAGGGAGAATATATTGAAAGCAGCGGTGATACCATACTGGGGGCTGATGACCTTATCGGAGTTACGGCCATCATGGAGGCTGTCCGGATTATCAAGGAAAATCAGCTGGAACACCGTCCCACCAAGATTATCTTTTCAGTGGCGGAAGAAATAGGTTTACTGGGGGCCAAGAACCTGGAACCGGAAGAACTGAAAGGCTTCAAATACGGCTTTGTCCTGGATGGGGATGGGAAGATAGGCACAATTATCAACCAGGGGCCTGGCCAGATAAGATACAATATGGAGATAAGGGGACGGGCAGCCCATGCCGGTATGGAACCGGAGCGGGGAATCAATGCCATCAAGATGGCCAGTGCAATTATCTCCAGGTTGAAAACCGGCCGGATTGATGAAGAGACAACGGCCAATATCGGTGTCATTAGAGGCGGGATGGCCACCAATATCGTGCCTGATCTGGTAGAACTGGAGGGAGAGGTACGCAGTCATTCTCAGGACAAGATAACAGCCTACCAGGAAGAGATGATGGAGATAATTGAAGGGGTCAGCAGGAAATACCAGGCTGACGCTTCCTGTGAATTTGAGAGACTTTATGATGGATTTGCAATTTCCCCCGGAGATGGTATAATAAAGTTCATCGAAGAGGTAAATAGGGTGATAGGTGTAGAGAGTTTTTTCATGAAAAGTGGCGGAGGCAGTGATGCCAATATCTTTAATGCTATGGGCCTGCCTACCTTGAATCTGGGTGTGGGCATGGAGAATGTCCACTCCCGGGAGGAAAGGGTAAAGATAGATAATCTGGAATTAATGGTCTTTCTGGTCCTGAAAATATTGACGATAAAGGATAGTTGACGATGTATGAGCCCGCATTGGCAGTTGGAAAAGTGATCGAGGTTTTCCAGGAATACCCTGGAATAAGTTTTATCAGGGTAGAGATTCCGGGTGAAGAGCCTTCCCGGGCCGTCAATTATAACTACCTCACCGGCAGGGTGAAGGAGGGTGATACGGTCATCCTCAATACGACTGCTGTCAGGCTGGGCCTGGGTACCGGTGGCTATCATTTCGTATATTTGAATCTGGGTGACCGGGAAGGGCTAGCGGAAGATTTCCTTTCTGGCATTGAGGATAGATTTGTCCGGGCTAATCTTTCTGCTTCAGCCGGGCATATCATGAAATTGAGATATACACCATTGCAGTTCAGGATCCTGGCCCTGGAAGAGGAGGACAGCCCCTGTCATGAGGTAATCAGGGCTTTTGAGAGCCTGGAGGGAAAACCGGTAATCCTGCTGCCCTTACATAGTTTACTGGCACCACTTGCTATAACATTTAAAAATTTTTATCCGGAAAAAAGGCTGGTCTATATCATGACTGACGGTGCTTGCCTGGCCCTGGAATTCAGCAATCTGGTCCGGCAACTGGCAGAGGAGGGTTTTCTGGCTGCCACCATCACCTATGGGAATGCCTTTGGCGGTGATTATGAAACAGTAAATATCTTTACTGCCCTGGCGGCAGCCGTTGAAGTACTGGCAGCTGACCTGATTGTGGTGGGGATGGGTCCCGGTATTGTGGGTACCTCTACCAGATATGGTTTCAGCGGAGTGGAGCTGGCCTTTATCGAAAAGGCTGTAAGGATATTAAAGGGAAGGAGTATCCTCATCCCCCGGGTCAGTTTTGCAGATAAAAGAGAAAGGCATTATGGAATAAGCCAGCATACCATTACCCTCCTGGATGAATTGATTACAGACCCGGTGGAAGCGGCCTTTCCGGAAAATGATTACATACGAAAAAGGCTGGCTGGATATGGATTGGAAGATAGACACGTATTGGCTTTTTATCCTATAGAGGAGATAAAGGAAATCCTGGAGGGTTCAACTTTTCCCTTTCACAGCATGGGACGAAGTTTTGAAGATGATCCACTATTTTTCATAACTGCAGGCCTGGCAGTCTATAGAGTTCAGGGGTAGAAGGAGGAATACAGCAATGAATCTGGCAAAGATGAAGATTGAACTGGCAGGAGATTTTTATGTTTAGGGAGGTTTTTGCCGACCTGCATATACATATTGGGGCAGGCAGCAAGGGAGAACCGGTAAAGATTACAGCTTCCAGGAGATTAAATTTTGAAAATATCCTGAAGGAATCCCTGTATAATAAAGGGTTGGACATGATAGGCATCATAGACTGTGCCTCACCGGTAGTTCTGGCGGATATAGAAACCTTACTGGAAAAGGGAAAGATGGAGGAACTGGCTGATGGAGGGATTGCCTATGGCGAGCTGGTGATTATCCCCGGGGTAGAACTGGAGAGCAGGGAGGACAAGGGCGGCCAGGCCCATTATCTGGGCTATTTCCCCTATCTGCGGAACCTGAGGGAATTCAGCCAGGTGATGAAGGATTATATAACCAACATTAATCTGAGTTCCCAGTCTACCGGTCTGACTGGAAAGGAGATTTTCCAGCTAGTGGAGGCTCATAGGGGCATCTTTATACCTGCTCATGTTTTTACCCCTTTTAAGAGTTTTTACGGCCGTTGTTTTGATTCTTACCGGGAGATTTTTACGGCAGAGGAGTGGGCCAGGATTCCGGCCATCGAACTGGGCCTGAGTTCAGATACCTATATGGCTGATTTTATTCCTGAACTGGCAGAGAAAACCTTTATCAGTAATTCTGATGCCCATTCCCTGGAGAAGATAGCCAGGGAGTATAATCTGCTCCGGGTTAAAGAACTGAGTTTTAGGGAACTGGAGCTGGCCCTCTGGAGGAAAGAGGGGAGGAGGGTCCTGAAAAACTACGGCCTGGACCCGGCTCTGGGTAAATATCACCGTTCTTATTGTGAAAACTGTAATAAAAGATTTCCTCTGGAATATCCTGTATTAAAGTGCCCGGACTGTGGAAGAGATGATATTGTTATCGGGGTTAAAGACCGGATTATGCAGATAAGCCCGGTTCCAGAGTCCAGTTCACCGGACCACCGGGGAGAGTATATCCATCAGATTCCTTTGAGGGATATCCCCGGTATAGGGAAAAAGACCTTCCAGCGTCTCCTGGAGGCTTTCGGTACCGAAATGGCAGTGATTCACCGGGCCAGCGAAGAGGAGTTGGCAGAGGTGCTTAATTATAAAATTGCAGAGCGGATTATTAAAGCACGGACTGGGAATTTAAAGATTGAAGATGGTGGAGGTGGCCATTATGGTAAAGTTGTGGGCTAAGACTCTGAGTACAACCTATAATGCATCCGGTGCAGCAGCAGCAGCCCGTATGGGTGATGTTGTGATGATTGTGGATGTTATCGATATGTCTACTACAGCCGAAGCAGCCCTGGAAGCAGGGGCAATCAGCGTACTTGGAGCCAGCCCGGATCATCACCAGGTGCCTGTTACTGTGAACCCGGAGAAGATAGGTTATTATGGCGGGAAGAAAGCCCTTAAACATGAAACTGGAGTGATTATTGCAGCTGAACCCCGTCTTATCAATGAGGAAAATGAACGCCTCAATGAAATCCAGCAGGTTATCCGGGGTATAGACAGGGCTGGAGCAGAACTGCTGGAGGTGGTACCCAATATAGGGAGAGAGGTTGTCCAGCTTACAGATTTTGCAGGTAAGGTGCTGATAATAGTCAGTCCGTCCGGAGGTACAGCCTTTGATGCTGCCTATAACTATGGGGCACCGGAAGTAATTACTGGGACAGTAGCCAGGATTAATCAAAAGACCGGTAACAAGGCTGCAGAGGATGCGGCCAGAAGGGCCATTGAAACTGCGAACCGGTTAAAATGCGGAATATCGGTGGTAGCAGCCAGTTCTAATTCCATGGAGGATATCCAGGCTGCCCAATATATCTGCCAGTTGATAATCAACCAGGGTTTTTTAGAGATGGAATAAAGGTTATATCCTGTCCCCCTCCTGCATAGTTATTTAATGGAACAGCCATTCAGGCTAAGAATAACTTACTGCAGGGGGAAGAGGATGAACAGGTATATACGGGAACGCTTGCCGGCTTTTACCTTTGTCACCATCATCTTTATACTGGGTATCAGTTTTGGTGCCATTGCCGTAAAGACAGTTGATTATGAGCTGCGTCAGGATCTTTTTTTTTATTTTAACGGTTTTCTGGATGGTTTTACTGAGATAGAATACGAGCAGAGTTCCCTGCTTGCTGATAGTATCAGATTTAATCTATTCAATATCTTTGTAATCTGGTCCTTTGGCCTTTCGATGATACTGATGCCCTTGATTATTGTATTTCTTTTTTTCAAGGGCTTTTTACTGGGCTTTACAGTCGGTTTCCTGGTCAGTGAGTATAGTTTTAAGGGGATTCTGATGAGCCTGGCGGCTGTTTTTCCTCAGAACCTGCTCATTATCCCTGTATACCTAATTTCCACTGTCATGGCCATTTATCTGAGTCTCAGTATATATAAATATTACCGGGGCCGGGCCAGGATAGAATTGGAGGACCTGGTTGTCTACACCCTGGAGATGGCCATATTGGCCCTTATCCTGTTGCTGGCCTCTCTGCTGGAGACCTATCTCAGCCCATTTTTACTCCGCTTCCTGATTGCTTTTATTCTTTAATTGGAGTATACTGATAGTAACTAATATCAATAAAGGGGCTGATAGCATGAAATATAGACGACTGGGGAATTCTGGTTTGAAGATAAGTGAGATCAGTCTGGGCAGTTGGCTTACATATGGTAATTCTATAGATAAGAAGCAGGCCGTCAGGATAATCGATAAGGCCTATGAATCAGGAATAAATTCCTTTGATACTGCCAATGTATACGCCCAGGGAGAGGCAGAAAAGATTGTCGGTGAGGCCCTGAACCGCTATCCCAGGGAGTCCTATGTGCTGGCAACGAAAGCCTTCTGGCCCATGGGAGATGGCCCCAATGATCGGGGACTTTCCAGGAAACATATCATCGAACAGGCAAATCAGAGCTTAAAGAGACTAAAGCATGATTATGTAGATATCTTTTACTGCCACCGTTATGATTCCGAAACCCCGCTGGAGGAGACCCTCCGGGCTATCGATGACCTGATCAGGCAGGGGAAGGTCCTCTATGTTGGTGTCAGTGAATGGACAGCCTATCAGATAGTTGAGGGTCTAAGGGTACAGGATAGGTATCTCCTGGATCGTATTGTGGTCAATCAGCCTGTTTATAACATGTTTAACAGATATATCGAGGATAGTGTAGTACCCACAGCTTTAGAAAACGGCATCGGCCTGGTGGTCTTTTCGCCCCTGGCCCAGGGTTTGTTGACCGGCAAGTACAGAAGGGGACAGGCTGTACCGGAAGACAGCCGGGCAGCAGATCCAAAAGCTAATACCTATTTTAAGGATAGTTTGACAGAAGAAAACCTGGAAAAGGTGGAGAAATTGATGGCTATTGCCGGGGAATTGGGGGTAAGTTTATCCCAGTTGGCCCTGGCCTGGATCCTCCATCAGCCGGGTATCACCAGTGCCCTGATTGGAGCCAGCAGGCCGGAACAGGTAGAAGAAAATGTCAAGGCTGTGGATATAGAATTGTCTGCTGAGGTGCTGGATAGGATTGAAGAGATTTTCGCCTGATACAGGCCGAAAGACTTTAACCAGGCAGTTTAGAAGGATAGAGGTTAAGATAGAAGAGGAGTGGGAAAATGATTCATCCGATGTTGGAAAAGTATGCAAAGGTAATAGTGGATTATAGTCTGGGAATCAAGAAAGGGGATACCTTGCTTATCCAGGGTACTATGGCCAGCGAACCTTTAGTCAAGGCTGTATACAAAGAGGCCATAATTGCCGGAGTCCATCCCCTTATCCTGTTAAAATTTGAAGGCCAGGATAATATCTTTTTCAATCATGCTTCCGGGGAGCAAATAGAATATGAATCACCATTTATGCGATATCTCTATGAAAATATAGATGCCATTTTGAATATCCTGGGCAGCTATAATACAAAAACACTGAGCAATGTGGATCCGGCTAAATTAAGGGAAAGAAGCCGGGCCATGACTGATTTGAGAGAGATCTTCAATGATAGGGCTGCTGCCGGAGAGCTTAGATGGAGCATCTGTCAATATCCTACACTGGCTGATGCCCAGGAGGCCGGCATGTCCCTGGAGGAATATGAGGAATTTCTCTTCCAGGCCTGCCACCTGGATAAGGAGGACCCGGTAAAATACTGGCTGGAATTTGGAGAGAAACTCACCGGAATTGCAAATTATTTAAATGGAGTAGAAGAACTTCATTTCGTATCAGAGGATACGGATTTACGTTGTAAGGTAAAGGGCCGTACCTGGGTACCGGATATGGGTAAGGAGAATTATCCCGGCGGGGAGGTCTTTACCGGCCCCATTGAGGACTCTGTTGAGGGGGAAATCCGCTTTTCCTTCCCAGGTATCTTCCAGGGCAGGGAGATTGAGGATATCAGGTTAACCTTTGAGAAGGGCAAGGTGGTCAAGGCCACTGCAGCCAAGGGTGAGGAGCTGCTCCAGGCCCTTCTGGATACAGATGAAGGAGCCAGATATGTAGGAGAGGTTGCCATTGGCTGTAATTATGGAATCACCAGGTTTACCCGGAACATGCTCTTTGATGAGAAAATCGGTGGCACCATCCACCTGGCTATAGGTTCCAGTTATCCAGAAACTGGCGGGAAGAATAAGTCTACCATCCACTGGGATATGCTCTGTGATATGAAAGATGGCGGTGTAATCTATGCAGATGGTAAGAAGATTTATGAAAATGGGGAGTTTTTAATCTAGTCTCCAGAAAGAAAGACCAGGGTCTGGAACCCTGGTCTTCTTCTGGCCTATTTAATCCTGTATTCATATTCTTCAAAGAGCTTAGTGAAATCTGCCCTGTCTTTTTCATGGATGAGGAGATAGACCCGGTTTAGGGTCAGGCCTAATTCCAGTATATTTATTTTATTTTCTGTTAGAATATTTACTGTATCAACAATATCCATTAGAATCTTATCAGGTTGATCGAAGCGTATTTTTATGAAACAGAGCTTTTCTGTAATTTTCCAGGCCATATTTTCTTCTTCCAGGATCTTTAATAATCTATCTGCTTGCTTTTCTTCGGTATAGATATTTAAAATACTGGAGCTAATATTCAGGTTTATTAATTTAATATCATCCTCTCTCATTCTGGAAAAAAGCCGGCCTGTTTTATCATTAATGATTTGAATGAGGGAGACATTCCCGGTAATATTATATGAACATAAAATCATGACCCCTTCTTTCTACCTGATAATAAAAAATGAATCTCTTTAAAAACTTGAAATTTTTCTTTCTTGCTACTATACTATGAGTCGGTGGGTTTATATGTTAAAATAAAGGTATTACTTTGTTGTATTTTCAATCCAGAAAAACCTTGAAATTGGTTGAAAAAAAGGTTATTATAATAATGATTAAAAAAACTTTATAAAAAAGTATTATTCTTACAGAAATTTAACTGTTATTAAGTATTAAATGAATCAGGAAATATAATTTACAGGAGGTTTAATATGGCAGAAATAAAGAGAATAGGAATATTAACCGGAGGAGGCGATTGTCCTGGATTAAATGCAGTAATCAGGGCAATTACCAGAAATGCAATACTGGAATATGGTGTTGAAGTAGTAGGTTTTGTTAATGGTTATGATGGTCTTTATAAAGGGAATACGATAGAGCTGGATTTGAATTCTACTTCCGGTATTTTACATAAAGGGGGTACAATCTTACATAGCTCAAACAAGACCAATCTCTTCAGAATGCCCTTTACCGAGAACGGAGAGACTGTTTATAAAGACCTGTCAGATATTGGAGTGGAGAACCTTGAAAAAGCCGGTGTTGATGTCCTGATTGTTATCGGCGGGGATGGAACCCTGACCAGTGCCAGGGATTTCCATAGAAAAGGGGTCAAGATAATCGGTGTCCCCAAGACTATCGATAATGACCTGCCCTGTACAGATGTAACCTTTGGTTTTGATACAG
>JAAYRT010000083.1 GCA_012518635.1 Halanaerobiaceae bacterium
AGCTGAAATCATTAAAGGTCTCTACCAACAGCTTGCCGGGGTCCCTGCGGGTTCCAACCCTCCGCAGAATCTCTTTTTCCCTGCTGATCCTTTTATGTTCCCTCCTCAACAGGACTGCATTAAAGACATCTTCCATCTCTATATGCAGGTATTTATAAACAATCTCTACAATCTCCCTGGTCTCTTCTCTGCTAAACCTGTATTTGAGCACCCCATCCAATAATTTATTCATTTTGGTCGGGTCACCGGTCCTGCTGGCCAGGGATACATGGGACAGGGTCAGGGGCGAATCTTCCTTCAGTACCTCCTGCTGGTACTTTTCACTGACCTCCAGAATATTCAACCAATCTGTCAGGGTAGTCCTCGGCACTCCAAGCCTCTTGCTGATTTCCTTTTTGTTTAATCCAGTCAAATCCATCAATTTCTTAATGGCCCTGGCCCGTTCCAGGGCATTTAAGTCCTCCCTTTGAATGTTCTCAACCAACTGGATTTGATACAGTTTGTCTTCACTGAGTTCTCCGCTCAGGACCACTGCCGCTATCTCCTCTTCCTGGTTTTGCATGACAGCCCTCAGTCTCCTTTCTCCGGCAATGAGGAGATAATCCTGGCCATCTTTTTGAACGATGACCGGCTGCAATTGGCCGAACTGGGCAATGGACTCAGCCAGCATATTTAACCTATCCTCATCAAAACTCTCCCTCACCTGTTCTCTCTTCACCCTAATCCTCTCAACCGGAATGCTCTTAACCTCGATCTCGATCACCTTCCATAGATGGTAAAGCATTTCCCATTTTTATTTTATTATACCAGAAATATATTTTCTTTCAAAAAAAATTCCTAAATATATTAAAATTTTATCCGGCCCTTGGGTTTACTTTTCATCTATGGTAAAATAAAATTTAAGCAGCTTACTGCCTTACGCAATATCTTTTATAAGGATATATTGCATTATGCAATATATTTCAGTAATTGAAAAATAAAAAACAAATATACTATTGATATAAGCTATATGCTCTGAAGAAAACAAAGAAGGTGTAGCCATGTTGGATAAATTAAAAAAGGCCCTGGCCAATATCGAAGGGCTGGATTTGCGATATGATCATAAACTGAAGGAATATACCTCTTTTAAAATCGGCGGCAAGGCCGATATCTTTGCCATCCCCAAAACAAAAAATACCCTGATAGAACTGCTGCAATTATTACAGGATTACCAGTTTCCCTTTTTCATCCTGGGCAAAGGCAGCAATATCATAGTAGGGGATAAGGGTTACAGGGGGATGATCATCTATACTGGGGAATTAAAAAATGTGAATATCGAAGGGACTATAATCAAGGCTGAAGCCGGAATCACCCTGGCCGCACTGGCCAACAAGGCCCTGGCAGCAGGCCTCAGCGGGCTGGAATTTGCCAGCGGCATACCCGGCAGCCTGGGTGGTGCCCTCTACATGAATGCCGGTGCCTATGGCAGTGAAATGAAAGATGTCGTCAGAGAAGCAAGCCTCCTGGACTATGCCGGTAATGAATATATTTACAGCAAGGAGGAATTGGCACTCTCCTACCGCTACAGTATCTTACAGAAAAAGCCCCTCATCGTCCTGACTGTCTCCATGGAACTGGAAAAAGGCAACAAAGAAGAGATTAAAGCCAAAATGCTGGAACTCAACAGGAGGAGGAAGGAAAAACAACCTCTGGAATGGCCCAGTGCCGGCAGTATCTTTAAGAGGCCGGAGGGTCATTATGTAGGCCCCATGATTGAAGAACTGGGCCTGAAGGGATACCGGATAGGGGATGCCCAGATTTCAGAAAAGCATGCCGGCTTCATCATCAATCTGGGTAATGCCACAGCGGCTGATGTAATAAAACTGATCAAACTGGTCCAGGATAAAATATATAAAGAAAAGGGCATAAAACTGGAGCCAGAACCCCGTTTCATAGGCGAATTTTAACGGTTAAACTACTTAAAATGATTGATAAATGAATACTGAATAAGGAGATGAGCAGTTTTGAGAAATATAAATACGGAGAAAAGCCCGCAGGCCATAGGCCCCTATTCCCAGGGAATAATCAGCGGAAATCTCATCTTTGTCAGCGGCCAGATTCCTCTGGATGCCAAGGGAGAACTGGTCAGCAATGATATTCAGGAACAGACCCGGCAATGCCTGGAAAATATAAGCCATATCCTGAAGGAAGCCGGCAGCAGCCTGGCGAAGGTAGTCAAGGCTACCATCTATATTACAGATATGGAGGACTTCCCCAGGGTCAATGAAGTCTATGCCGGATTCTTCACTGAACCCTATCCTGCCCGGAGCTGTGTGGAGGTCAGCCGCCTTCCCCGGGATGTTAAGGTAGAAATTGAAGTCATCGCCGAACTCATCTAATCCTATCTATTGAAGCAATTTTAAAAAGCCTGATACTGGCCAGGGTCTCTGGAGTAAAATCAGGTTGCCTGGATACATTAAAGGCAGGAATGATACCATTCCTGCCCGGTGATTTACTTAAAATCCTGATTGTAACTATCATTAACCGCCAGAATAAATACACCTTTGAAACAATACCTTTATTCCGGCAGCTTATTCAAAAAGAAAAGAGCTATGGTTCCTGGGCCGGCATGGGCACCAATGGTACCTCCAATGGTATTTATTACAAAATCATCTGCTCCCAGTTCTTCCTGGATCAGTCCCTTTAACTCCAGGGCCGTATCCAGATCATCACCATGACTGATGCCAATAGTCTGGGAATCAAAATCTCTTCCCCGCTCCTTCATGATTTCCAGCATCCTCTTCAGGACCCTTTTCCTGCCCTTTATCTTCTCCAGGGGAACCAGCCTTCCCTCCTCCACATGCAGAAGCGGTTTAATATTCAAAAGGCCCCCTAAAAAGGCACTGGTCCTGGTTACCCGGCCTCCACGATAGAGATACTCCAGATTATCCACTGTGAAGATATGTTCCATGTGTTTACTATAAAAATCAACTGCAGCCAGGATTTCCTCCCGGCTCTTACCCTCCCTGGCCATTTTGGCTGCCTGATAGACCACCAGGCCAAAACCAAGAGAGGCACATTTAGTATCAACTACATCAATACTGATACCGGCATTCTCATCCAACACCTGGTTTTTTGCCATCACTGCTGACTGATAAGTACCCGACAGGGCAGAAGAAAAAGCAATATAGATTATATCCTGCTTTTCTTCTATGTAACTCTTAAATAACTCCGTAAAATCCCCCACAGAGACCTGGGAAGTCTTATAGACCTTTCCTTCCCGCATCCCCTGGAATAATTCCTCCGCCTTAATCGTCTCTCCATCCTTAAAGACCTGGTCATCCAGCATAACCATTAAGGGCACAACCTTAATTCCATATTCATCTATAATGTTCTGAGGCAAATCGGCTGCACTATCAGTAACTATCTTAATACTCATCCAAAAACCTCCTTGTTCATATAAAGATATTTCTGCAATTTATCTACTATATTCTCCACAAAGGCTTTTTCTCCTCTATGCCATCTTCTTTTTCTGGAAATTTTTCATTATTCCGGAGGTTTTTCCCCAGGAATTTAACTATACATGAAGGCTGCGGCCTTAATCAGGACATCCACCACCTCCGGCCTGCTCACCTCTACTGGTGGCCTTTTTCCCCTGTGTAACAGTTCCCGTATTTTAGTTCCACTCATGATGATATGGTACTCCTCACCATGGGGACAGGTCTTACTGGTAGCCATGGAACCACACCTGGTACAATAAAAAGCATGCTCAAATTTCAGGGGAATTATCCCCAATTCCTCTGCCTTGAACTGATTAAATATCCTCTGGGCATCATATGTACCATAAAAATTGCCCACCCCGGCATGGTCCCGGCCGACTATAAAATGGGTACATCCCAGGTTTTTCCGGCACAGGGCATGGAACACTGCCTCCCGGGGCCCGGCATATCTCATATCCACAGGGAAAACCACCATCTCCACCCGGTCTGCCGGATAGATTTTATCCATCACTACCTGGTAGCTTTCAATCCTGTACCTGGCCGGAATATCCGTCTTTTTGGTCTCTCCGACTAGCGGTGAGAGCAATAAACCATCAGTAATCTCCAGGGCACATTTCTGTATATATTCATGGGCCCGGTGGATGGGGTTTCGGGTCTGGAAACCTACAATGGTCTTCCAACCCTTCCTGGCAAAAAGCTCCCGCACCTGGGCCGGATCCTTCCGGTACTCATTAAATTCCCGGTAAGGGAGCCTGTTTAAAAGGGTTATCCTGCCTCCCAGCAGGACCTCCCCTCTATTATAAAGATTGGCCACCCCCGGGTGCCTGTCATCTACGGTCTGATAAACCTGCTCTGCCTCATTTATCAAATCCGGAAGATATTTATCCTCCAGGTCCAGGATACCGTATGTAACGCCATCTTCCCCCTTCAGGGCTATCTGCGAACCGGTCCTGAGGGATTTTGCCTCTTCCTCAGTGACAGCGAGGACAATAGGCAGGGTCCAGACCGTACCGTCTCCCATACGCATCTCATTGATAACACTATAATAATTTAACTCATCCAGAAAACCCTCCAACGGACTGTATAGGCCTGTAGCGATATTCTCCAGTTCTCCTAACTGCTGCCTGTTCAGAATTATACCAGGCATTTCTGCTGCTTTTCCCAGCAGCTCCTCCCGGACCTCTCCCACTGCAATCCTGTTTACCAGTTGGCCGCCATGTGGCTTGATCATTTACACAATCCCCCCATATATGTATTTTAAATACTTTGAAGAACTCCTGACTTGAAGGAACTTTAACCCTCTATATTATATGGGGGAATGGGCCCTTTCGTGCCTATGCAAACAGCCCATGGCCAATTGCTTTACTTTTCCTCTTTTCTCTCCCGGTAATATTCCTGGATTTGCTCTACATATCTATCAGCCAGCCTTATATCACCCATCTTGACACCGGGGGAATTCTCACCGTGATAATCAGAACCGCCGCTAACCAGCAGGCCCAGCTCCCTGGCTATAGTCAGATAATAGGCTGTAACCTCCTTGCTGTGTTTGCTATGGTATACCTCAAGGCCATCCAGGCCGTATTCTGCAAGGGCTCCTATGGCCTCCTTATCCATATAATCCCTGCCATTGACATAAAAGGGATGGGCCAGCACCGCAATACCGCCATATTCATGAATCATCCCGATGGCTTCCTCTGTACCTAACTTATATTTGGGCAGGTAGGCCCTGCCGCCATTACCAATATATTCAGTACTGAAGGCATCCTTCATCTCCCTGACATAGCCCCCCTCTACCATTGCCCGGGCAATATGGGGCCTGCCTATATAATCGGTTCCGGCCACCTTCCGCACTTCCTGGTAGGTGAGACCGACCCCCAGCTCATTCAACCTGGCAATCATCCCGGCTGCCCTCTCTTTTCTCTTCTCATACAATTTTTTAATCTTCTCCCGGAAAGCAGGATTCCTGTATTCAATAAAATAGGCCAGGATATGCAGCTCTACCTCTCCATCATAAGTGGAAAGCTCGAGGGCCGGTATTACCTGGATACCCTTCTCCTTTCCTGCCTGTATCATCTCATCCAGCCCGGCCACTGTATCATGGTCAGCCAGGGCTACTGTATCCAGGCCCCTCTCCCTCGCCAATTCAACCAATTCAGCCGGAGTACAGCTCCCATCAGAATATATAGAATGCAAATGTAAATCTGCCGGCATTATTATCACCTTCCTTAAATTCTCCCCGTAACTTTATACCAGACCAGTCCTGGCCATTCCTGTATGGCCATCAAGAAGCAATTTTTTTCTATGGGAAGCATTATCCTTCACACACTCCAATAATATAATTTCCGTAGAAATTTACTTTATATAACATTATATAACCTGCTGGCTGGTAAAACAAGTTAAACAGGAAACAGGTTCTAAAAATAAAAAAGCTCCGGGCCTTCATCCTGCGGCCCGGAGCTATATTACAGAAATTATAATTTAAATCTATCTACTGCAAACAATAATTCCTGGGACATATCTGCCAGCTGGCGGGAAGCAGCGACAATCTCCTGGGTAGCTGCAACCTGCTGTTCACTGGAAGCTGCAACCTCTTCAGAATTACCGGCAAACTCCTGACTCATATCAGCTATATGCCTTATGGTTGCTTCAATGCGGTCTGTACCACTGGCCATCTCTCCAGTATGGCTTGCTACACTTTCCATCATATCCTTCAGCCTCATGACCAGTTCCTGTACATCAGCAAACTCCTGCTGTAATCTTTCGATAGATTGTACACTACTGTCAACACTATCAATATTGGCAGTCATTTTACCAGTAACCAATTTTACATTTTCCTGGATCTGGCTGATCAGGTTGACTACCTTCTCAGTGGCACTGGCTGAGTCCTCAGCCAGAACACGAATCTCTTCTGCAACAACACTGAAACCGCTGCCTGCTTCTCCGGCACGGGCGGCCTCAATAGCAGCATTTAAAGCCAGCAAGTTGGTCTGTGAAGCTATATTACCGATAATACCGATTATATTTCCGATCTCTTCAGAAGTCCTGCCCAGCTCTTCTATAAACCCGGCCACTTCTGCAGTATCTGCCTTAACCACATTAACACTCTCAATAGAGTGCCTGACTGCCTGATGGCTTTCCTGTAATCTCTCTACAAAGGCATCAGCAGCCTTATCCATCTCCACAGAACTTTTGCCTACTTCGGAAATCCTATCTACCATATCAGTTATTATGGCTACACTCTCGTCTACCTGGGCAGATTGTTCTTCTGCTCCAGCCGCTATATTCTGGATAGCTGCACCTACCTGTTCTGCCACCTGGCCTACCTGTTCCCCGCTGGCATACAACTCTTCACTGGAAGAAGCCACATTCTCTGCCAGCTCCCTGACCCGGTAAATCATCTCTTTCAAATTATCAGCCATCTGTTTAATACCTTTAGCCAGGATTCCAATCTCATCTCCCCTGGCCAATTCTGGCAGTTCACTATCTACTGTCAAATCTCCTGAACTGATCTGTTCAGTCATTCTGGTAATTTTGATGACTGGATTACTGACAACTATACTAATAGAGACAACTACAAATAGCCCAATAGCATATGCTATTAAAGTTATAATGGTCAGTTTCCTCATTGATGCAGCTGCTATATCTTCCAGACCTGCCTCCCTGACAATATCCCTAAATTCAAAATAATATATAGAAAAGAGGCTAAAGATAAGTAATAAAATAAAAAAGCCGAGGCTAAAGAGAAATTTAGTCTTTATGCTTCTGCTGGAAAAAAAATTTACAATACTATTGCTTCTAATCCTTTTAAAAAACTCCAATTTCAGAACCCCCTATTTTTCCATATTTATCTCTATTATGTTACCTTTATAATTCTAGAAAAAATGACAAAATCCTTTTTTACTGATTCTTATTATTATTTACTAAAAATAAATATAAGTGCCTCATTTGTTTATTGTCTGTTTATTGCCTGTCTATACCTGTAATAATAGGCTATAAATAAAGTATAACAATAATCATAAATGAAAAAATATACCTGGGCCAGAAGCAAAATAAGAATCACAGGCAATTTACTCTCAAAGGGGAGATAAAGCAAAAAGCTGCCTATTATGTAAAAGGCCAATAGGGCCAGATTAAAGGAAAGGAGTTTAAAGAACCATTCCTGCAGGAGGCTGCCCCTTCTCTCAAATATAGATTTCAGTATCCCGTAATAACCAAAATACAGGAAATATGGTAAGATAAGCAGTTTATTGGGGAGGATTATCAAGCCCAGCAAGGCTGCTGCCAGGAAGGTAAAAAAAGCTGCCCTCAGGCCGTCCTCAATTACCATAACAGATAAGAAAACCGTGCTCAAAGAGAATAAAAAAATCTTCACCGTCGGGGCTACATTTACCAGATAAAGGGTCACTACTGTCAATAATACTGTCATTCCCCCTCTGGCAATAACCCTGGCCTGACTGGATTCCACCATGGACAACCCCCTTTTAACAACAGGTAATCAGATCACCGCCCATACATTCACAGCAGCAATCACTACAGAGCAAACAGGTACATACATCACAGGCATCACAGCCATCCCCCTCCATTCCCCTTCCGGCCTGGCGGTAGCTGCTGGCCTGATAAGCCATATTATTTAATGCAGCCCGGTATTCCTCATTACCTGGATCCATCCCGGCTGCCCTGCTGATATGCCGGTACCCCTGATCATACCAGCCTCTCCTCATGTAGATTATCCCTTTAAGGAAATACCACTCAGCATCCCGGCTGCCGATACTGTCAAGGATTCTTTCCGCCTCCAACAGGCGGTTCCTGTTGATTAAATCCCTGACCTGAATATACCGGCTGTCAGAGTTATACCCATAATTATTAGAACCACCTGCCCTGCCAGGAGCCTCATTCATCAGGTAATTATAGGCCCAATTTATCTCCTTCATCTTCTCCTCTGCCAGATCTGAGAGGGGATTATTCACATATTGGTCAGGATGATACTTCCTGGCCAGTTTCCGGTAGGCCTCCCTTATCTCTTCTTTACTTGCCCCTTTATTCAGTCCCAGTATTTTGTAAGGATCTTTCACCTTTTCCGTCACTCCCCTCCAATTTATTCCTCATAACCCGGTACAAACCCATATAAATTATATTGTCCAGAATCTCCTTATACCTGTGTAGTTCCAGCA
>JAAYRT010000084.1 GCA_012518635.1 Halanaerobiaceae bacterium
TTATTATATTTTTCACAAATTAGATTTATGTTCTATTATACTTCTATAAAAATACAGAATATCCTTCTTAAGGTAAAATTTCAGGGGGTATTTTCTCTATCAAATAATCCCAATATCGCCTGGGCATAAACTGGGCCTGCAGACGGGGATTCTTTCTGCTCTCTATGGCCACATTCTTATAGAAAGACTGCCACAGGGCCTGATAATATTCTTCCTCTTCCGTTATTTCCGTTTCCAGCAAAATATCCAGTTCAGTTAAAACCCACTCTTTCCGGTTATAAATGACAGCCAGCATCCTTTTTCTATCATGGATAATCCAGTCCTGATCCGGAAGCCGGCGGGCAAAATGCGGAGCCAGCAATGTTATGATATTATAATCCGGCTCAAATGGTGCATAAAAAACCCCGCCCTGAATCTTCCTGAAACGCAGTAAACCCAGGAGCAGATGAGCCTCCTTGCCCACCTTCCTGCTGACCTTATTCACCTGGTCAACTATTTCGTTATTGAGATAATTATCTATTCTCTTCCCCATCCTGAAACCCAGCAGGAGATAACGGTAAACCAGGAGGCCGGAGTTTTTTATCTCCGAGAGATAAACACGGTATATTTTCCGCAATGAATGAGGAGATATTTTCTCCCTGATGGCATCATAGACTTTATCCGATTTAGCCAGATCGGTTTCTACCACTATTTTATTACTAAATAAACCGGCCTGGTATTCCTCCTCCAGGATTATTCCTGCTACCTTAATCCTGTCCCGGAAGGCCTGGTAAATGGCCGTCAACAGGCCGGGAAAACTCCCATCATAAATTAAGTAATTCATCTCCATGCAATCAACCCCATGATGATGGCATCAGTCCTTACCCATCCGGATTTGTTAAAGAATTATCAACATAAAACCAGTCTTCACTCTCCTGGCTAAAGAGTGAAAGTTGTTCCCTATCCTGGCCTGAGACTAACCTGCTGCGGATCAAATCCTCCCTGACCGGGACTCCGCCATAATACTTGCCCTGGCAGGTGATGAAGAAACGGGCCCTTTTCAGGACAACTCCGAATTTCTCCAGGTCATGGTAGCTAATGGAGCCATTTCTCCTGGCCCTGGCAATCCTCCCCGCCGATTTAACCCCAATCCCCGGGACCCGCAATAAAAGCTCATAATCAGCCCTATTAATTTCCACCGGAAAATATTCCAGATTCCTCAGGGCCCAGTTGGCCTTGGGATCCAGTTCTATATCAAAATTCGGGTCTTCTCCGCTCAGGAGTTCATCAGCCTTAAATTTATAGAAGCGCAGTAACCAATCTGCCTGATACAGCCTGTGTTCCCGCAAAAGTGGCGGCCTCCTTAAAGCTGGCAATAGATTATCACTATTGACCGGTACATAGGCAGAATAATAGACCCGGCGCATATTAAATCTCTCATAGAGGGATTCCGATATTTTCAGTATCCTATAGTCAGGCTCAGGACTGGCACCTACTATCAGCTGGGTACTCTGCCCGGCAGGAACAAAGCTGGCCGCTTTCCTGGACTTCTTCTTTTCCTCCCGGTACTGGCTGATGGCCTGGCCAATATTTTTCATGGGAGTGAGGATATCGTCAAAGTTCTTATCAGGAGCCAGCAATTTCAGGCTCTGCCGGGAGGGCAACTCAATATTTACACTCATCCGGTCTGCATATTTGCCTGCCCGGGCTATCAGGGAATAATCCGCTCCCGGAATAGCCTTCAGATGTATATAACCATTGAACCTGTATTCCTCCCGTAATATCATGATGGTCTTCAGAAGCAGCTCCATGGTATAATCAGGACTCCTCATGACAGCAGAACTCAGGAAAAGGCCTTCAA
>JAAYRT010000085.1 GCA_012518635.1 Halanaerobiaceae bacterium
AGGAGAATATAAAAACCTCTTGACACCGGGAAGCCATAATGCTATAATACTAATTGCCATTAAAAATAATAATCCTGTGGCGGCATAGCCAAGTGGTAAGGCAGAGGACTGCAAATCCTTTATTCCCCGGTTCGAATCCGGGTGCCGCCTCCAAATAATATGAATTAAATGACAGCCTGTAAAGGCTGTTTTTTTATTTTATTAAATAATAAGTTTATAAACAGGAAAGAGCCATTATAAATATAAAGATAATTAGCGGAATTTGAAGGATTTTGTTAAGATGGCTCGAAGGAATATATTATTATAGGTATAATTTCCCATTATATTAATTCATATTGGAAAAGGGGGCACAGGATTTGCTGAGTAAGGATGAACAACAATTAATGGATGAATTCTCTGAACTTATAGGAGAGGTAGGTGTGGCAGTTATTGACCGTTCCTTAAGGTCCTGCATCGAAGAAGCTGCATTACCATAATGAGATTAAAGAAATATTGAAAATACAATTGGAGAATCAGGGTAATCATATAAAATTTTTATTGAGAAAAAATAAAGATGAGGTGGAACACCTATATTATTTGGTTGAAGAAAAGATATACAAGGCTGATAAAAACAACTCTAAACATTTTACTATATCAGTATTAATTAACTGTATCCTGATTGTTTTATTTATCGTATATTTTCTTACAATTTGACATCTGATAAGTGGTGATTAGAATGGAACTATATGCTGTTGACAGGAAGGCAGAGGAATTGTTTGCCGTATTATTTAATAAAATCTTAATCCGCAAGGCTGATAGTGAAAGATTGCACTTAAAGAAAAAAATAACAGAAATAAGCCAGGAAATATTAAAACTAATGACTGATATAAGGCCCAATAAGGAGGCAGTCTTATTACAACCCGTTGTCGATGAGGTGATCGCTAAATGCTACCAGTTAAATACCCTGGCCGAAGAACTAATGGAGCCCTTCCTTTTATTTATAGTGGGCATGGGGAAATATGGGAAATCAACACTGGTTAATGCACTGATAGGTAAGGAAGTAGCCGATATAGATGTTCTGCCCAAGACCTGGAAGATTGATATCTTTGAAGCGCAGAGTGAAAATGATGGTAATGAGGTCAGACTCCGTTTTGTTGACGGTGAGGTAAAAAATATACAAGGGCCGAGGCGGTCAATTATATTGAAAATGAAGAGAAAAAAAGAGAAGAATCCGAAATAGAGATACAGGATAAGTTATATACACTGGGAAAAAATCTAAAATCTATAGAGGCTAAAGAAGAACTTAGGGAAAAGCTGTATAAAAGCATCTTATACCGTTCTCCCATTACTGAAGCCCACTGGCCCTATGAGGTAGATACCCTTTCTCTCCTGAATAAATTCAGGATTGTTGATACACCAGGCTTATGGCAGGAAGTTGATGGTGAAAAAACCAATGAGGATTTAAGGGATTACTATCATAAGGCTGACGGAGTCCTCTGGCTGTTGGATGCGAATGTCATTGCTTCCCGGGAAGCGAAGAAAATGATAGAAGAACTGGATGAACAC
>JAAYRT010000159.1 GCA_012518635.1 Halanaerobiaceae bacterium
CAGAAAAACCTGGTGGCAAATGGGGATTTCAGTAAAGAATTTTCGCCAGATCCTGTATCTGGAGCTGGGGTATCGGATACAGAAGGCACCTGGCAGCTGGCCTTGAATGTACCAACAGCCAGTGGTGAAGTCTTTGTTGAAAATGGGGAAGGTAAGGTTCAGATTACTGCCGGTGCAGGTTCATATAATATTCAGCTTTTAAATGTACCTGTAGTCATTGAGAAAGGAGCTACTTATCAGGTATCTTTTGCTGCCAGAAGTGAGACAGAGGGTAGTAAGATTGCTTTTGTGGTAGGCGGAGGTGCTGATGTCAGTTGGCGAAAATATTTGAGTGAATCTGATGGTGAATTTGTCCTAACTAGAAGTATGAAGGATTATACAAAAAAATTTACTGTAGATGCCCCCACCAATCATAATGCCCGTGTGGAAATCTGGATCTTAAATAATGATACCTATTATTTCGATAATATTGAGCTGATTAAGATTGCTGAAACAGATCCGGCGAACATGCCACAACCGGGTACATTAACAGAGGCAGATGAAGATCTGGTCGAAGACTGGGTACTGATCTGGAATGAAGAATTTGACGGTCCGGAAATAGACCGCAGTATCTGGAAGTTTGAGGTCGGTAACGGTCATGCCAATGGTATTCCCGGCTGGGGTAATAATGAACTCCAGTATTATACCGATGGTGAAAATGCCTATATAGAAGATGGCAAACTGATTATTGAGGCCAGGGAAGAAAAAAGAAGCGATGAATATGGTTCCTATGATTATACTTCAACCAGGATGATAACAAAAGGCAATTTTGAGATGACCTATGGCCGGGTTGAGATTCGGGCAAGGCTTCCTATCGGACGGGGAATCTGGCCAGCCTTCTGGATGTTGGGAAGTGATATTGATACCAATCCATGGCCTGACTGTGGTGAAATTGATATCATGGAGTATCTGGGCCATCAACCGGATACAGTATATGGGACAGTTCACGGCCCGGTGTCAGCCGGACCAGGAGTAGGCTCAGGATATACACTGGAATCAGGGAGCTTCCATGAAGAGTTTCATGTCTTTGCCATTGAGTGGGATCCGGATGAAGTAGAGTTCTATGTGGATGATCAGCTTTATCATGTAGTAAATAAGTATGAGATTGGTTTAAGTGACTGGGTATTTGATAAACCACATTTCTTTATCATAAACCTGGCTGTAGGCGGAAATTGGCCCGGTTATCCTGATGAAAATACAATTTTCCCCCAACGTATGGAGATTGATTATATCAGGGTTTATGAGGATAGAGATCCCCGGAGCATCGATGGCCAGGAGGTCTGGGATTGCGAATATGAATTGAACTGGCAGCCACCTGCCTCCGATTCAGGTGATGTTCCGGAGGCCCCTGTTATCATTCCTGTAACCGGTTACGATGATCCGGAGTACTACTTTATTGCCGATAATCCAGAATTGGTAGATGTGGTATATGGTTATGACAATAATTCTCATGATGGAGACATTACTATTGACCCTTGGGGTACACCGTATACCATTGTTCAGGATATATCTTTTGCTGGAAAGAATTGTTGGCAAATTACAGCAGCAGGAGGTTGGGGAGGCTGGGCAAGCGTACTGGCACTGATGGGAGATGTCTATAGTCCAGATGCACCTCCAGCGGATTTTCCGGCAGATCTTTCAACATATGACAGCATTGAGTTAAGTCTGGCAGTCAGTGAAGGCAGCACCTTTACTGATATGAAGATGAAATTTGCCGGGCCTGAGCATGAATTTAGTCTGAAGGACTATGGTTTTGATTCTTCTGTAACTGGCTGGCAGCATATTTCGGTTCCACTGACAGACTTTGAATTTGATTTAAGCATAGTTACCCAGATTGCGATTTTCTCTGTCGACGGAGTAATAAATGTAGATAAGTTTTATGTAACTGACTATTATCTGAAGGCAGAGTAAAGGGGGTGATCAATAAAGCTGGTTTTATTCTGTTGGTGTCGCGGGATTATTTAAATATTATTATGAGGAGGTAACATACTATGAAAAAGTTTAAGAGTCTGATTGTTTTTGTCCTGTTCCTGGTTTTTACCCTGCCCTTAACTGTTCTGGCTGCTGAAGAGGTTACGATAGAGGTAGCCACCTGGGCTGATGAGTCCCTTTATGCGGTTATAGAAGCATTTAATGAAGTTTATCCGCATATTAAAGTTAAACCTGTTGTTACTGCAATCCAGGATCATCATAATGCTTTATTAACCAGGATTGCTGCTGGTTC
>JAAYRT010000169.1 GCA_012518635.1 Halanaerobiaceae bacterium
AGAACCGTTTTTACACCGGAACATTCTTCTTGTATTATCTTTTCTGGAAATGGCCAGATAGTGGTAAGCTGTATAAAGCGGGTTGCCATGCCCTGTTTATTAGCCTGGTTAACAGCAAGCCTGGAGGCCCGGGCAGAAATACCAAAAGAAATAACCAGCACATCAGGGTTGTTTGAGCCATATATTTTTGGTTGGGGCATTATATCTATGGCATTTTCAATTTTATTATGTAACCTCTGTATTAACTCATTTGCAATTTGAGGGCTAGCTGTGGAATAACCATCAAAATCATGCACCAGCCCGGTTACTCTTAATATATGCTCATCGCCGAAGGCGGAAAGAACAGGAACCCCATCCGGTCCGGGGGCATATGGACGGTACTTCTGGGCCGGTTTATCGGGTTTTTTCCGGTTAATTATATTTAAATCTTTTTCATCAGGGATTATAATCTTTTCGCTTAAATGAGCCAGTATGGCATCAGTTAATAAAATTACAGGAGTGCGTAGGGTTTCTGCCAGGTTAAACGCCTCAATCGTAAGATCAAAGCATTCTTGAACTGAGGCCGGAGCCAGTACTATAATACTGTGGTCTCCAGAGGTGCCCCACCTGCAGGCCATAATATCTGATTGACTGGGCTTTGTTGCAACTCCGGTGCTAGGTCCGAAGCGCTGTGCATTTATGATCACACATGGAACTTCGGCCATTATAGCAAAGCCAATATTCTCCTGCATGAGAGAGAGACCAGGGCCGCTGGTAGCTGTGAAAGCCTTCATTCCTGCCAGGGATGCACCAATTACTGCGGCTATGCTGGCTATTTCATCTTCCATTTGGAGGTAGATCCCGCCTCGCTGGGGGAGTAGCACTGAACTAATTTCTGCGATTTCTGAAGCAGGGGTAATTGGATAACCAGCAAAAAAACGTGCGCCGGCTAATATTCCCGCCTGAGCACATGCTTCATTGCCCTGAACAAAACGGACATTGTTTTTATTTATCATTTTGGTTCACCTCCAGCGCAAAGTCCGGGCAGCGTAGAAAGCATACAAAACACCCGTTACATTTTTCCGGGTGCTTTGCTATTGGAAAACCTTTATTATCCGTTTTAAGGACACCACGTGGGCAAAATTTTATACATAGATTACACTGTTTGCATAGTTTTTTTGAAATAACGGGTTCAAAATTGCGATCAAGGTCTTTTTTCACCGGCTAACTCCTTTCTGCTTAGTATAAATAGTCCACTAATAGTTCACTTTAATCTCTTATTCGAGAATTAACCGGATTATCCTGCGAAAATTTTCATTTTATACTTTATTGTTGCATTGTCATATGTATGGCAAGCTAACGCTACCATACCTTCCACCAGCGCTTTTTTTCCTGGCTTTCTAGCCATTTTTGCCTGCGATCTTTCATTCTTTCCGCTACCTGGGATAACCTTTGCTCGAAAGTTCTACTCCTTTTTTCAATGTTTTCCGGAGTCACTTTTTCATGGTTACTGTTAAACCGGCATGTCGCTTGATATACCATAGCCTTTGACGAAATTGGCGTTTCTGAACCGGGATTAATAGGCATTACGCTGGTGTCGTAATCGTTTTCATAGTTTATATCTGGCTGATTTTCTATATTTTCTTCATGTTCTTTGGTCTGGTTAAGGTACTCATTAACATCAAGATCGGG
>JAAYRT010000086.1 GCA_012518635.1 Halanaerobiaceae bacterium
CTCTTATCTGCAGGCTCCAGCGGTTCCAGTGTAAAGAGGTGGTATTGAGAAAGTAAAAACTCCTGTTCTTCTGCAGACAAATTTTTCAATACTTTTTCTTCCATGCTTTTTTTATCTATAATCAAGGGTATATAGTCTTCTTTTTTCCATTCCTGGCCAACTACATAATCTATACTTACTCCATTATCAATTGCTTTAACCTCAAATTGCCTATATTGTACACTGTCTGAGTAATTATTCATAAACATTTGTCTATTACCGGGCAGATAATATGATAAAGAAAACTGGGCATTTAGAGCATCTTTATCTGAACCCCTGGCTACCTTTTCACCTTTTTCCCGTCCAGGAGGATTGGAAAACCAGATATCTCCACTCTCTTTCACCTGTACAGCCAGTTCTGTTGTATCATAATTTAGATAGAGGACTAAGTACTCATTCTCAGTAACTTTCTTATAACCATTTAATTCAGCTGCCATAAACTGAATTGATATAAAACCGTAAATAAATAATAAAGCAAGTAGAATAGTCCAGAATCTTTTCCTTCTCATAAATCTTCCTCCTGCCTATAATCTCAAGAATACTTCATTATATATTTCAGAGACAAACCTTATTACCTGTTCTCCCAAATTAAAGAATAACACCCCTATAAACATAGTGAAGGCAATTCCTAAAATAACCAGGACAGATACCAGTATGTTTTTGCCGCTATCATATTGATGAATGGTCATAGTACCAAAAAAAAGTAAGAACAATGCCCATAACAATGAAATAGCTATAAATGAAAATACTAATACTCCTTCCTCTGCTATCAGGTAATTACTGACGATAGTAACCGGAATATTGATTAAAATAATTGGGGTAAAAGCATAGGCGGAAGCAATATAAATATCCTTGAAGGTTCCTTTTCCTTCCATTAAGGTAGTTAAAGACCAGTTCACTATAACCCAGAGCATAAAAGGGATTAAAACACTACAGAATTCTAACAAAATATTGATTTTAGCCAGATCATTACTATTAAATATAAAGCCCATATATTGTTTCTGAATTACATAAGTGGACGCTACAAGAAATAAAAGTACAGTAGCTGCAGGAATATTACCCCGTTTTTCATGTTTTAAATCCCAGAATCCATCAAAGGGATGGAATATTACATACCTGGCATAGGCTAAACCATCTACTATTTTTATAAGATATAGGTATAATATGCCCAGTTTCCCTTTTATATAACCAGCCAGTGTCCTGTCTTCACCCCTTATATATCTCATGGCAGCATGCTCTGATAAGACAACACCCTTCTGAACCAGAGGTGCCAGTCTTTCTCCCACTTTTTTGTAAATTTTTTTCCTCTTAGAAAGAAGCAAATATAACAACAGGACTATAGCAACATATCTGTATATATTGGCTTCTATAACCTCTTTACGGTATAATTCAAAGGCCTTAGAATAATTGTTTCTATCCTGGCCTAATTTAAAATTTATCATGGCTTCCAAAAAATTATCTTCCTGCATACGGGCTTTGCCGATTCCCGTATAGGCAAGATCATAGTTAGCATTAGTCTCCTTGACCTGACTCCATACCTGGGCTGATTCCTGATATAATCCCTGATTATAGAGAGCAAGGGCGGTATGAATTAATTTTTGATAGATTGTAGGAGTAAAAACAGTAATATTATTTAATTGATCATCAAGGACTAATACATAATTATCCATTACGGTTAACGCAACAGGAGAGAGAAAATTGCCTCTGTTATTTCCCTTTCCACCAAATACATATAGCAAATCACCATAATTATCATATGTAAATATCCTTCCTCTTTCTTTATCAAGAACACTATAAATCCCGTTCTCCCTTGACCAGATATCAACAAAGCTGGAGCCAGGTAAAACATACTCTCCCTTTGCATCGCGCAAAGAAGAGCCATAATCACCAATGGGCGAGGCAAAACCTTCTCTTTTCAGGACATCTGCACCAGCAGGGTTTAATCTTCTGACCGCTTCCTCCCGCCGTATTTGTCCTGAGGCTACGGTGGTATAAATGAAACCTCTTTCATCAACATGTAGATTGCTATATTCAGTGGGAAGAATCAGTGATAAGCGTTCCTGTCTGGCTTTTGGAGAAAATCTTCTCCAGATATAATCAATTAAATTAGGATTAACCCTTGGTGCCCCAATAAAACCTCTAAAATTTCCAGCAAGATCAAATTCCATAATACCTTCATAAACTTTATCAGCAATTACATAGGTTCTGCCAACATTATCAACAGATATTTTTGTTGGAAAATACTTAAAATTCGGATTAAATAATTCTTCATTACCTGACACCGGCGAACCAATTATCCGGACTAATTCTCCAGTTTCATTCAATACAACTATCCGGCTATTATCCCGGTCAGCAATATAGAGTAACCCTTCTTCTGTAACATGAATACCATGCGGTTGGTTGAAGGTGTCTTTAATTCCATTATTTTCAAATGATGAAATAACCCTTATTAAATTCCACTCTCTATCCATAACTACAATCCGGTTATTTCCCGTATCGGCTATGTAGACAAGCGAATCCTTCCAGGCAAAAAGATCCTGGGGTTTTCTAAAATTTCCAATCCCAAGATGATCTCCATAAATTACCCTGGAAGATTGATAAACCTGTGGTGCTTCGACTGGTTCAGACCAAAAATCATATGTATAACTATGATAAGGTACAGAAAAGGTTGAATGGCTTGCCACAACAAGGCTGGTCAATTTAAAAATAAGAATGATAATTAAATATAAAATCTGCCTTGTCCTTTGCAAAAGACTCCCTCCTTGCTAAATTAGCTATCAGATAATGATACTGAGTAGCCTTGTTTTTATGAAACCGATTTCGTAAATTAATTTAATTTTCCCTATATAATTTATACTCTGTTAATGAGAATATTCCTTCTTTTTAAAAAAATAATGATAATATTTTTTACTCCCCTTACCATAAGAGTAAGGGGAGTTATCTTACTTAAAATAATTAGAGTGCTTCTCCATTTGTTTCAATTACCTTTTTATACCAATAGGCTGAGTCTTTAATAATCCTCTCACCTGTTTCAAAGTCAACATAAATCATGCCAAAGCGTTCCAGATAACCCTGGGCCCATTCAAAATTGTCCATCAGGGACCAGTGGAAGTAACCCTGAATATCAACACCATCTGCCCCTGCTTTCTGTAACTCTTTTAAATACCTGTTTGTAAAATCTATTCTCTGGGGATCATGTACCTTTCCATCCAGTGATACCCAGTCAACATTGGACATGCCATTTTCTGTTATAATGACTGGCTTTCCATATCTTTCATAATAAAAGCTTGGTCCCCAATACAGGGCTTCAGGAGTAATAGGCCAGTAATAGGCATTTCTGGGATAACCTGTTTTTTTCCTGGCGGGAACAGCCTGTCCCTTTTCATCCAGTTTTATACAACTGCCCTGATATATATTTACACCAAAGAAATCAATAGGCTCTGAAATTATTTTAAAGTCTTCATCCTTTATTTCTGGCAGATACTTTTCATATATCTTTAAACCATCCTCCGGATATTTACCCAGGAAGACAGGATCCATCCACCAATTTATTGCCCAGAGGCCTTTTTGCTCTACAGAAAAGGTCCCTTCTCTGGCAGCCTGTATATTTTCAATACTATTTTTTGCAGGAAACACTGGAGAATCACAGGGAGCCATTCCGATACGGACATCCTGTTTTGAAGTTTCTCTAATCACCTTAGCAGCTTTACCATGGGCCAATAAAACATTATGGCTGATCTGTAATAAATCATCCAGGCCCAGTTTTAAACCAGGAGCATGGACACCATCCTTATGGCCCAGATTCACGAAAACCTGTGGCTCATTAATGGTTATCCAGTTCTTTACCCGGTCAGATAATTTACTGACAATAACTTCTGTATATTCTGCAAACCATTCAGGGCTGTCAGGATTCAGCCACCCCCCTTTTTTATATAATTCATAGGGATAATCCCAGTGAAAAAGGGTAATATAGGGCTCAATCTTATTTTCCAGCAGTTCATCAATCAATCTATCATAAAAGTCCAGGCCTTTCTCATTTACCCTGCCGGCCCCCTCCGGTAATACTCTTGGCCAGGATATAGACAGACGGTAAGCCTGAAGGCCAATTTCCTTCATCAACTGGACATCTTCCTTATACCTGTAATAGTGATTACAGGCAATATCTCCGGTATCCCGGTTCTGGACGGCTCCTTCCTGGCGTGTAAACATATCCCATACTGACAACCCTTTGCCATCTTCATGGGCTGCGCCTTCGATTTGATATGAAGCTGCTGCTGCACCCCAGACAAAATTTTCTGGAAATTTCATTATTATAACCTCCTCTATGTATTTTTTATGTTTTTTTACCATTCTACTCCTTTTAAAATCAGTTTTTTCATCATCTCCTGTTGGAAAACCCTCAAAGTATGGCCTGGTGTCAGGCAATATACTTTACCCTCTCCATATCTATGGGCCCAGCCGGCAATAGCAGTTCCGTATTCCTCACTTGCGGCCTCCAGAAAGATTGTAGTATCCTCCAGATCAACATCTACAAAATATAATTCATCAACTATTTCAAATTCCTCTATCCCTTCAATGGAGATAAGCTGGTTATCTACCGGTTTAATTGTAATCTCTGGATGTTCCTCAGGATGCTCAAGAAAATGGCCTTTTACTACCTTACGGAGGACTCCCTCTGTCGAAAAATCGGCTAACCCACAGTGTAATACCAGCAATTTGCCTCCATTGGAAACATATTTCTCTATCAATTCTTCCTGCCCGGCACTAATCCAGATTTCATCCGTCTCTTCCGGTCTTAATTTACCGGAAGCCGCCAGAATAAAAACATCATAATCCTCAAGTTCGTTCCAGGGAATATCTTGATAATTTTCTTTAATAATTAAAGAATACCTTTCCCTCAAAATAGTCTCCAGGCTTTCAGTTAAATATTCAGCTGGATGATAAAAGTCACCTACAAGAGCCAGTGCTTTTTTCATATACCACATTTCCCCTTTTAATTCAATTTTTTTAAATAGTAAAATGATTAGAAATTTTATTGCGAAAGCGTTTTCCTAAGCGTATTATAAGTTATGTTAGGGATTCTTGTCAACTCTTATAGAATCTTATTTCCTTAAATTAAATCTTGAAATCTCCCTATTCCTTATAATATTTTTCAGAAATAGAGGTACTGATATAACAGTACCTCATCTTTATCTTCTTAAATTGCTTCTATTAGTATTTCAGAATACTCTATTGTCCCGGTGGGACATTTTTCTGCACACAGACCACAATTAGTACACTTTTCATAATCAATTATAGCCAGATTGTTCTCCATCCGTATGGCATCCTCAGGACAGACCCTGGAACAGATTCCGCAGCCAATACAGCCCACTGTACAAATCTGGCGGACAACTTTGCCATGGTCATAGGAAGAACACCTGATATGAGTCCTTTTACTTATTGGAGCCATTGTAATGATATTCCGTGGACAGGCCCTCACACATTCTCCACACCCGGTACATTTATCAGGATCAATTTCTGGTAAACCATTATCATTCATTATTATGGCATCAAAAGGACAGGCAACTGCGCAATCACCCAGGCCAAGGCAGCCATATTGGCAGGATTTGGTTCCGCCGCTAATCATATTGGCAGCCTTACAGGTCTGTATACCCTGGTATTCAACAGTTGTAAGAGTCTCCTTTAACCCACCCTTGCATAATACCTGGGCTATTTCCCTCTCTCCTACTGTGGCAGTAGTTCCCATAATTTCTGCTATAGCCTGGGCTGTTGAACTGCCTCCAACGGGACAACCTTCTACCGGAGCCTCCCCGGAAACTATGGCTTCAGCAAGGGCAGCACATCCAACATAACCACAGGCACCGCAATTTACTCCCGGGAGTGCATTTTCTACCAGTTCCAGCCTTTCATCTTTTTCTATATGAAAAGCTTTGGCAGCCAAACCCAGTCCAATAGCCAGAATTACCCCCAGCCCCCCCAGAGTGATCAGGGAGGCTATATATATATTAACCATCATTTCACCTCCAGGATTTCTAAGATAATACGGTTTTTCAACTTTCTTCTTCAGTTAAATTTACATCAAACGAATAAAGCTCTATTTATCGCAAAGAAAAACTACATGGCAATCAGGCCAGAGAAGCCCATGAAGGCCAGGGCCATGATTCCGGCTATAAGCAGGGTTATCGGGACTCCTTTCAACACCCCGGGTACATCAGCAAACTCCAGGTTCTCCCTTAAACCAGCCATCAATACAATGGCTAAGGTAAAACCAACACCGGCGGCAAAACCAAATACTACACTCTCTATGAAGCTGTAGGCTTCTGAGGTTATAATCAAAGCCAGACCCAGAATAGCACAGTTTGTTGTTATCAAAGGCAGGAATATACCAAGTGCCTTATATAAAACAGGACTGGTCTTTTTTATAAACATCTCTACAAACTGTACCAGGGCTGCAATAACAATTATAAAGGTCACTGTTTCAAGAAACTGGAGGCCGAACTTCTCCAATATAAAAGTGTTAATCAGCCAGGAAGCCATGCCAGTCAGGGTCATAACAAAGGTTGTGGCCAATCCCATACTGAAAGCTGTCCCAATCTGATTGGAAACACCCAGAAATGGACAAATCCCCAGGAATCTAACCAGGATAAAGTTATTGACCAGTACAGTACTGACAAACAAGAGCAAAATGTGGGTAAACTGTTCCATTTACTTCACCCCTTTGCGTGAAATAAAATTCATAAAACCTATCAATATTCCCAGTGAAATAAAGGCTCCTGCCGGTAATAGCATGATAGCCATTGGTGGATACCAGGCACCAAGAATCGTATAGCCAAAGATAGAGCCACTACCCAGTAATTCACGGATTGAACTCAAAAGGAGCAGTGCCCAGGTAAAACCTAATCCCATACCCAAAGCATCCGCTATGGAATCAGTGACACTATTCCTGGAAGCAAAAGCCTCCGCCCGGCCAAGTATAATACAATTTACTACAATCAAAGGAATAAAAAGACTCAGGGCACTTGCTATTCCGGGAAGGAAAGCCTGTAAGAAATAGTCCACAGTGGTAACCATTGTTGCTATAATCAAAACATAACTGGGAATACGGACATTTTCCGGTATTAACTTTTTAACTAAAGAAATAATAATCTCAGTGGTCAGAAGCACAAAGGCTGTAGCCAATCCCATAACCAGGCCGTTTATAGCCGCATTGGTAATGGCCAATGTCGGACACATCCCGATTACAATTCTAAAGGTGGGATTTTCATCCCATAAACCATTTTTAAAGATTTTCAAAAATTTCATTATTCCTCACCTCCACCAGCACTGCTAGCACCTGTACTTGTATCTGTTGCTGAAGTTGCCGTATCGGTAGCGCCAGTTGTTACGGTTGCCCCGGTGGTAACTGTAGCACTGCCTGTAGTATCAGTGGCGCCGGTAGTGGCATCAGTCGCACCGGTAGTAATCGGTGCACTGGTAACATCAATAGGATTAAAACCATAAGCTACCAGCATCTGGTTCATGGCATTTTTAACAATATTTACAACCATTTCTGTTGAGACAGTTGCTCCTGTTATAACCTCTACTTCCAGAGGATCAACAGCAGGTCTCTTCACAACCTGATAATCCCCGAAAGGTTTATTAATAAAGTTTTTCTCAAATTCCTCTCCAGTTATATGTGAACCCAGACCAGGTGTTTCAGAGTGGCTGAGCACCTTGACGGCATATATCTGCCGGAGAAAGGGATTGGCACCAACAATTAACTCAATGGTCCCACCAAAACCCGGGCCGCTTGCTATCATGGCTACTTCTCCCTCTTTATTACCTTCATATAAAGTAACCCCATTTTTTTCTACTACCCTGTAATTGCTGGATTCAGGTAATACTGCCAGGACCACACCCTTTTTATCCTGATCCTGTCTTTCTGCAATTAATGGAGTTGTCAGTTGATAGACAAAGCTGAGAAGAAGGGCTGAAATTATTCCCAGAATGGTCAGAGTCAGTATTGATTTTTTCATGATTATGCCACCTCCCCAAAAGTCCGGGGTCTTGTAAAATAATCAATTAATGGTACAGCTGTATTCATTATCAGGATGGCATACATTACCCCTTCCGGATAACCACCCCAGAGGCGTATAATAGCAACTAAAAGGCCGGTACCGATGCCGAAAATCCAGCGTCCTCTTTTTGTAACCGGTGAAGTAACCATATCTGTTGCCATAAAAAAAGCCCCCAGGATAAGACCACCGGCTAAAAGATGAGCAATGGGATCTCTACCGGCAATTAATGTCACTATAAATACAGTTGAAAGCATTCCAGCCGGGATCCGCCAGTCTATGAATCCTTTATAAAATAAATAGGCTGCCCCCAGCAACAGGGCCAAAGCCGAAGTTTCTCCCAGACAGCCGCCTATACGGCCGATAAATAAATCCCAGTAGCTAAACTGCACAACTTCAGCCACAGTCGCAGAACTGGTTCCATCCAGTAAAGCTGTATTTATTGTTGTTAAAGGTGTAGCGGTTGTTTGTCCATCCAGAACCCAGCCGCCCAACTGCATTGGATAGGCTGCCATGAGAAAGGCCCGGCCTACCAGGGCTGGATTAAAGGGGTTGTGCCCCAAGCCGCCAAACACCTGTTTTCCCAAGCCTATGGCTACTGCACTTCCTATTAACACAGTCCAGAGTGGTGTGGTAGGAGGAAGGGTCAGGGCAAGTAAAACACCGGTAACAACAGCACTACCATCATTGATAGTTACCTTTTTACCCCTTGCTTTCTGAAAAAGGAATTCTGTAACCACAGAACCCGCTACACTGGTTATTATTATAACTAATGCCTGTAAGCCAAAAAAATAAACTGCAGCAATAATAGCAGGTACTAATGCCAGCACAACTGACCACATAATCTCAGCATTAGTAGTCTTATCCCTTAGATGAGGAGATGATGATACCATAAAACGTTTATCCTTCATTGAATTCACCCCTGTTTACTACTTACATTTTTAGCAATTACCTCTGCCTTGCCGATCCTTATATTGTGCAATAAGGGCCGTCTGGCTGGACACACATAAGAACAGATGCCACATTCTATACAACTAAGCACATTGTATTTTTCCAGTTGTTCCAGCATACCATGCTCAGCATAATTGGCAAGATTCAGCGGCATGAGAAACTCGGGACAGGCATCAACACAGCGGGCACAGCGGATACAGGGCTGTGGATCAAAATCTTCCACCTGGTTTTTTGTTAAAACAATAATACCTGTCGTCCCTTTAGTGGCTGATATATCCAGATTGGGCTGGGTACAACCTGTCATCGGCCCGCCCATGATTACTTTAGCTGCATCAGCTGTCATTCCTCCTGCATCTGCCAGCAAATCTTCAATAGGTGTACCAATCCGGAAAATTAAATTTACAGGTTCATTTACGCCAGGGCCTGATACGGTAACAGAACGTTCAATTAGAGGCATTCCTTTCTTTATTGCATCGGCCACTGCCACTGCTGTTGCAATATTATTCACTATTACTCCTACATCAATGGGCAGCCCGTTTACTGGCACCTCTCTATTTAGGACTGCCTTAATCAGCATCCTCTCTCCACCCTGCGGATATTTTGTCAACAATTTCTTTATTTCAATATTGCTTTCCCCGGCAATAACCTCCTGCAGGGCTTCAATGGCATCAACTTTATTGTCTTCTATTCCGATGATACCCTTTGCAGCACCAACGGCTTTCATAAGTGCTTTCATACCGTAGACTACATCCTCAGGACGTTCCAGCATCAATCTATAATCTCCCGTGAGAAATGGTTCACATTCTGCACCATTAAGAATCAGGTATTCCGCTTTCTTTCCTTCAGGTATGCTCAGTTTAGCATGTGTAGGAAACATGGCCCCACCCATGCCTACTATACCTGCTTCCCTGATTATATTTATAATCTCTTCCGGGCTTATAGCCTCCAGATCCCCTTTTCCACTTATTCCTTCTGCCAGTTTATCCTCAGGATCAGCCTCAATAACCACAGCTTCACAGAGCTTCCCTTCTGGTGTTAAAACAGTCCTGATCTCTTTTACTGTGCCTGAGACTGAAGAATGGATGGGAGCATAGAGACAGTCATCTGCATCACCTATCTTTTGTCCCAGATCAACATGATCCCCTCTTTTGACCAATGCTTTGCAGGGAACCCCGATATGCTGCAGCAATGGTATTATTACCTGTGCTGGCCTGCTGGCTTTTTTCAAGGGTTTATCACTGGTCAGGGTTTTATTCTCTTCCAGGTAAATACCCTGCTTAAAAGTTAAAGCTCGCAACACTTTCACCCCTCTTTATAATAAATACAATAATATCTAAACAAATATATTAATTTGTCGAAAATGATAATAATAACTATATTCTATTATAATATATGCACAGGTTAAAAACAAGCAAAAAAAAGCCCACTATTCAGTGGGTAATAAAGGCTTCATA
>JAAYRT010000087.1 GCA_012518635.1 Halanaerobiaceae bacterium
CAGCTGCGTATGGAATACATCCAGGAGCAGCTTGAGTGGAGAGTTGAAAACTGGGGTCCAAAAGACTTCTAAGAATCTAATAAACCCAGTATTAAATTGAATGAAGCATTTTAAAAGGGTGCTTTTCGGAGCACCCTTTTATAAAATTGATAAGGAGGGGGTAAGGCCTGTGAAAAGCGAATTAACAGTGGACACAGCAAGGTCAAAGAAAAAAGACACTTTTTTTGCCAAACTATGGGAACAGCGGGCATGGGTTTTAATGTCCTTTCCATTCATAGTCTATGTAATTATCTTCAGATATCTGCCAATAGGTGGCTGGATAATGGCCTTTCAAAACTATTGGCCAGCTAGAAGTATTTTTGACCAGACCTGGGTTGGGTTTGAGAACTTCAGAATGCTCTTCCAGGATCCTGTATTTTTCCAGGTATTACGCAATACAATTGTAATAAGTGCGATTAAACTTACACTTGGAATGTTCTTTGCTATTTTATTGGCTTTGGCTTTAAATGAAGTTAGAAATCTTAGGTTTAAAAAAATTACCCAGACTATTTCATATCTGCCTTATTTTATTTCATGGGTAGTTGCAGCTAACCTGGTGCGTGATTTGCTTGCTACTGATGGAATTATAAATGAGATATTAATGGCTCTAAATATCGTTGATAAACCAATTATGTTTTTGGGAGTACCTGAATTATTCTGGTGGGTATTAGGATTTTCCCATGTCTGGAAACAAATTGGTTGGGATGCTATTGTTTACCTGGCCGCTATGACTTCTATAAACCCGAACCTATATGAAGCGGCAATGATAGATGGTGCCAGCAGATTGCAGAGAATTAGACATATTACTCTTCCGTCATTGAGACCAACAATAGTTATTCTCCTGATTCTTAATATAGGTCAATTGATGAATGCCGGTTTTGAACAGGTTTATCTGTTACAGAATGGTAGAGTTATCGAATATGCCAGGATCTTCGAAATCTTTGAACTGGACTTCGGGTTGAAGATGATGAGATATTCCTTTGCTACAGCAGTTGGTATTTTTAGAAGTGTTGTGAGCATTGTCCTGGTGTTATCTGCCAACTACATTGCTAAACGTTTAGATCAGGAAAGGTTATTCTAAGGGGGGGAACAATATGTCAAGGAGATTTATTAGAAGAGGTCTGGAAGATATCCTACTTGATGGATTTGTCTATCTTTTTCTTATCTGTTTAATTGTAGTTACTCTCTACCCCTTTTTAAATACTGTAGCTGTATCATTTAATGATGGGTTAGATAGTTTAAAGGGTGGAATATATCTCTGGCCACGTCAATTTACGACTTTTAATTATAAGATGCTATTGGGCAGAGCACAAATATATCAAGCTTTGAAAGTTACACTTGCCCGTACAGTATTAAGTACTGCCATGGGTGTCTTCTCTACAGCGATACTGGCTTATACTATTAGTAGGAAAGAGTTTGTTTTGAAGAATTTTATTTCAACTCTTTATGTTATAACTCTTTATGTTAATGGTGGTTTAATACCAACCTACTTTGTATATCGCTTTCTTGGATTGACCAATAGTTTCTGGGTTTATATCTGGCCTGCTATCTTACATGCTTTTAACTTGATTATTGTCCGGACTTATATCAGCGGGCTGCCTGAAAGTCTTATTGAATCTGCTAAAATTGATGGTGCTGGAGAATTTACTATTTTCTTGAGAATAATCATGCCTTTGATAAAACCTGTACTTGCTGTTGTAGCCTTGTTTACAGCAGTAGCAGCCTGGAACTCCTGGTTTGATGTTTTTGTTTACAACCCCATGAAACCAGAGCTGAGTACCCTTGCCTATGAGCTGCAGAAGGTTCTGGCCAGTGCACAGCAGATGTCAACTTCTATGGAATTGGCCATGTCCAGGGCAGCTGCAGGGGCAAATGAAGTTACACCCAGGGCAATCAGGGCTACTATGACAGTTATTGTTACAGTTCCAATAGCCTGTGTTTATCCATTCCTGCAGAAGTACTTTGTTCATGGATTAACACTTGGTGGTGTAAAAGAGTAAGTCTAAAAGTGGAAAATTGAACTTTATTGAAATAATAATGGACATTTGTTATAATGGAGTATAGGATTTCTGCCTATTCAGTAGAAATTACATTTTTCATTATAGCAAATGTCTTATTTTTTTATAAGATATTAGAGTCCGGTATTCAAGACTTTATATTAATTACTACCAGGGGTAGATTAATGAATAGTAAAAATTTCTTAAATGACATTAAAGTTAAACACAAATTGCTTCTTGTATATATCATTTGTGTTGTAGCACCTATAATAATTATTAATATGGTGTTTTATAATAATACTGTAGAGAATGTTAAATTAATATATGAGAACCATTACCGCCTTTCTACAGAGCGGATGGCAAAGCTAATGGAAAAAGACCTTAATTTTATAATAGCACAGGCCAATAAGATTAATATGGATCAACAGTTATACGAGATGTTGGATAAAGAATATGAAAATCCACTTGATTTTGTAGATGCCTATAATAGTTATTTTATACCATATATATATTTAAATGGTGAGGTTTATCACCAGATAAGTAGGATGACCATATATACTGATAATCCTACTATTTTAAACTCAGCAATGGTCCAGAAAATAGATAATACAGTAAGGTCTTCCGCCTGGTATAAGGGAGTCCTGAGTTCCCTGGATAAAAAATATATTTGGTATGATGAAACAGAAGTAAAAGGGGATAAGAGTGTTATTACTCCGGTATCAATTGTTCAGATTTTAAATCAATTTCAGGGCATTGATAAGTATTTAAAGATATTGAAAATTGATGTTTATAGTGGGAACATATTGGATATAGTTAGATCTGAAAGATTACGTGGCCAGGTTTTGATTTTTAACAATGGTGATTTAATTTTTGCCAGTAAAAATATAGAGAATTATTACGAGTTAAATGAATATTTCAGTAAAAATCAGAGCCTGCTTGTGGAAAGCTGGGTTGACCGACATTTTGACTGGAAAATAATTAATATTATGGATTTGCAGGAACTGGAACAGGCTCTAAAAGAACCAAAGATAAGGATAATTTTCCTTACCTTGATGAGCCTTTTCTTATCTTCCTTCTTTATTTTTTTAATTTACCGTTCTTTTTATCAGCGGCTAAATGCCCTTTCAGAACATGTAAGTACTCTGGATGAAGGGGATTTTACCAGGCCTTTTCCAGGTATCCAGGGTAAGGATGAGATTGGTAGCCTGATCAGGGCATATAATAGCATGGTAAGAAAGATTAAATTATTGATTACGGATGTTTATGAAGCAAAATTAGAACAGGCCCAAATCAAACTGGAAAAAAAACAGGCGGAACTGAGTGCTTTGCAGAATCAGATAAATCCTCATTATCTTTTTAATACACTGGAGTCTATCCGGATGAAATCACTGGAGAAAGGTGAGACAGAGACAGCTGAGATAATTAAGTATCTGGCCCGTTCCTTTCGTCGTATTTTAAGTTTTCAGCAGGATTTTATAACTGTAGCTGATGAAGTGACCAATATCAGGGAGTTTCTGGATATACAGAAATATCGGTTTGGTTCTGAATTTGAGTATGAACTGGATATTGAAGGGTCTGCCCTGTCGGTTCAGATACCGAAATTGATAATACAGCCCTTTGTAGAAAATGCCTGTATCCATGGTCTGGAAAAAAGCGAAAATCCAGGCAAGGTTTATCTGCAGATAAAAAAAGAAAAGCAAAAACTTCTCTGTATTATTCAGGATAACGGTATTGGTATCAAAGAAGAAAAATTGAAGATGATACTGGATAATCTTGATTCTGAAGAGAGTAAGGGTGGGAAGATGATAGGTATCAGGAATATCTATCAGCGTTTGAAACTATATTATGGTGCAGATTTTGATCTTTCTATAGAAAGTATAGAAGGACAGGGTACAACCATAAAACTGCTTATTCCTATGGAGGTATAATTAAATTATGTATAAAGTGATGATTGTTGACAATGAGCCAAATATTAGAAAGGGGCTTTGTTATGTAATCAATTGGGAAAAATATGATTTTAGCATAACTGATCTAGCAAAAAACGGAAGAGACGCCATTGAAAAAATGGAAAAAAACCCACCTGATTTGATTATTACTGATATAAAGATGCCCGGAATGGACGGTTTAGAGCTGATTAGATATGTCCGGGAAGAACTTCAGGATGAAGAAATGAAGTTTATCATTTTAAGTGGTTATGATGAGTTTGATTATGCCAGAGAAGCGATGAAATACAATGTACGTGCCTATCTTTTGAAACCAATAGATGAAGAGGAGTTAATTGACACCCTGGAGTTAATAAAAAATGAACTGTCCAGGGAGAACCACTTTGACTATTTTTATATTGAAAAAGTGGAAGACTTTTCCGAAAACTTTGTGGAGATAAAGGAATTTGATATACTAGTTGTTGCTATAGAGCAGAATAACAAGGATAAGGAAGAAATTATTAAGAAAATTATTGATTATTTCATAGAGGTAAAACTCCACCCCAGGATTATTAAGGTCCATCTGGATAACTTTATCATGAGATTATCCAGTATTTTTAATAATATGGGAGGAAGTATTGAGAATATTATAAAGGATTATAGCTTTTTCAAGACCAATATTTACAATATAAATATAAAACAGTTGGAAGAAGAGCTGGTGAAGTTTGTTAATGACAGCAGCATTTATTTAGAAGAATTGAAAAAGAACTGTGGATTGATAAACAAGGTAAAACATTATGTTCATGATAATTATTCGCAAAATATCCGGCTGAAAGACCTGTCAGAAAAGTTTTATATAAATACTGCCTACCTGGGCCAGTTATTTAAAAAAGAAACAGGCGCCAGCTTTTCCCGTTATTTGAATGAAATCAGGATAGAGAAAGCCAAGGAGCTGCTTAGAAGGACAGATTTGCATATTTATCAGATTGCTGAAAAGGTTGGTTATGGTAATTCAGATTATTTTATAATCAAATTTAAGGAATTTGAGGGCTGTACGCCCCTGGAATATAAAATGAAAGTACAAC
>JAAYRT010000012.1 GCA_012518635.1 Halanaerobiaceae bacterium
ACCCTTTGAATTATCAGATGCAAAATCAGTACAGGAATTAGCAGGAGACCGGAGCATAGCTGAAATGACCCTAAATATCCCTCATCCTTATGAGGATGGCATTGCTGAAAAATGGATAAAAACACATCTTAAAGTATTAAATGAAAATCATATTTACACATTAGCTGTTACACATAGAGAAGAAAATTATCTAATCGGTTCTATAACTTTGTCAATATATGAATTTGATCGTGCTGAAATAGGTTATTGGGTTGGAAAAAAATATTGGAATAACGGCTATTGCACAGAAGCAACCCTGGGACTAATCAGATTTGGTTTTGAAGAACTAAATTTAAATCGAATTTATGGTTTTCATTTAGCCAAAAACCCTGCCTCAGGAAAAGTTATGCAAAAAACAGGTATGAAATATGAAGGTTTATTAAGGCAGCATATTAAAAAATGGGGCGAATATGAAGACCTTTGCTGTTATGGTATTTTAAGGGAAGAGTTTATGGACCTTTTGAAGGAAATAAGGATGTTTTATAGAATAGTAGACTATGGAAGATATTAAGAGTAAACTAAACTCTGTCTTAAAGGGGTGTCAATATGGGTATCATAGTAGCGATTGGCGGAGGAGAAATTAAAGACCTGGAGACATTGGAAATTGACAGGGTGATTGTTGGATTGTCAGGCAAGAATAATCCCCAGGCTCTTTTTATTCCGACTGCCAGTGGAGATGCGGAAAACTATTATGATGTTTTCCGTAGGGTTTATGCTGGCGAGTTGGGCTGTAGCACAGATGTCCTATATCTAATCAGAGAGAAACCTGATGAGCAGGAGATTAGAAACAAGATATTGGGTGCCGATATAATTTATGTTGGCGGAGGCAATACATTAAAGATGATGGAGATTTGGAGAGAGAATAAACTTGACATTTATTTAAAGAAGGCCTGGGAGAAGAATATAATCCTGGCCGGTTTAAGTGCCGGTTCAATATGCTGGTTTAAATATGGCCACAGTGATTCAGAGTATTTTGCAGGCAAGGAGAATTGGTCCTACATAAAGGTAGACGGGCTTGGTTTTATTGATGCCTTTCACTGCCCCCATTTTAATGAGGACACCCGGGAAGAGGACTTCATGAGGATGCTGAAAGAATATGATGAGATCAATGGTATTGCCCTGGACAATAACAGTGCCCTGATTGTAGTAGATGATAAATACAGGGTTATAACTGCCAGTGAAGGGGCAAATGCCTATAAAATATACAGTAGAAATGGAGAAATAGTCAAAGAGGTTATCAAAGAGGAAGTTAGTTTTAATGATTTAAAAAAATTAATTAAGTAATAAAGTAAAAGTAGGGGATATTATGCTGTTAATCTATCATTTGTATCATAGTGGAGTTGCTCTGGAAATAGACGATGTTTTACTGGTCTTTGATTATTATAATGACAGTAGTGAAGAGATAAAACCAGGTTTAGCCAGTGGTGTTATTAGGGGTGAACACCTGAAAAAATATGATAATGTTTATGTGTTTGTCAGCCATTCACATAAGGATCATTATAATCCTGTGATTTTCCAATGGCAGGAATATAATCCCTTTACATATTATATACTCAGTAATGATATTAAAACCGACCATGAAAAAAAGGTGACCTATGTAAAGAATGGAGATTACCTGGTTTTAAATGATTTGAAGATTACCACCTATGGTACAACAGACCTGGGGGTTTCCTTTCTGGTCAAATATAATGGCTTAAGTATTTTCCATGCCGGTGACTTAAACTGGTGGCACTGGAATAGTTTTTCCAGGGAACAGCTCCTGGAAGAAGAGAGGGGATTTAAGGGAGAGGTAATTAAATTGAAGGATGAAATAATAGATATAGCCTTTGTGCCGGTTGACCCCAGACTGGAGGAAAATTATTATCTGGCCGGTGAGTATTTCATAGAGCAAATCAAACCTTCTCTATTTGTCCCCATCCATTTTGCCGATAATTATGGAATTACAGAGGAATTTGCGGAAAGGATTAAAAGCCAGGATACAGAGACAGCTGTTATCAGAGAAAGAGGCCAGAAGATAACTTACAGAAAAAAGTAGCCAATAATAATAATTTTTAAGAGGAATAAAAAATATAACCAGGCTTATGTAAGAAAGGGCCTGGTTTTTGCCATTTTTTTATGCTATAATAAGTGATAATATATTTTGTAAGAGGAGTGGTAGGATGAAAGCAGGTAGCAGGATTACAAATTACATAGTCAAGGTTTTTAACGGCATGGCACTTGGGTTATTCTCTTCCTTAATCATTGGCCTTATACTGAAACAATTGGGTATTTTGCTTAATTTAAATGCCCTTGTTAAATTTGGAACAATCGCCCAGAACCTTATGGGGCCAGCTATTGGAGCTGGTGTTGCTTATAGTATCGGGGTTTCTCCACTGGGGATTTTTGCTTCAATCATCACCGGGGCTGTGGGAGCAGGTACAATTACCATTTTGCCTACTGGTGCCCTTTCACTTCAGATAGGTGAACCTGTCGGGGCACTGGTGGCTTCCCTGGGTGGAGCAGAGTTTTCCAGGCTCTTCCAGGGGAAAACAAAGGTGGATATTGTGCTGGTTCCTGCAGGCACAATCCTGATTGGTGGCCTTGTGGGAACATGGGTGGGCCCCTTTGTTGTACTATTTATGAACTGGTTTGGCGGTTTGATAAACAGGGCTACTGAACTGCACCCCTTTCCCATGGGTATAATTGTTTCTACCTTAATGGGTATAGCCCTGACGGCACCTATTAGTAGTGCAGCCCTGGCAATTTCATTGGGTCTGGAAGGCCTGGCGGCAGGGGCAGCAACAGTCGGTTGTTCAGCCCAGATGATTGGTTTTGCTGTGGCCAGTTATCGGGAAAATAAAGTGGGAGGTTTGATTGCCCAGGGACT
>JAAYRT010000088.1 GCA_012518635.1 Halanaerobiaceae bacterium
ACTATACCATATTCAAATTCAACAACATCTGTAAAACTGGGATCAATTATATTCCATAAGGGGAAGGAGGCCATGGCTACCTGGCCAGCCAGGAATTCTTTTTGTTGCCAGTCCCCTTTGGAAATATTCATCACCTGGGACCACTGTCTCAATTTTCCTAAATAATAAGTAGCTGCTTCATTATTATAGGCAAAAACATGTCTGCCATTTTCATCTATTATAGTGGGATTAGCCCCATTGGAAAAACCCCAGACAGCAATATCTTGCTGCCCAATTCCCCATTGATCCAGTTCACCATCGCCATCGGTATCCCGGGTAGCCCTAATGGCAATTTCCTCCATGGCATCATAGGTCCATTCACCACTTAGATAAAGTTCATCCAGTGCTGGTAATCCTTCCCGGGCAAATATTTCTTTATTCCAGACAAGAAATTCTAAAACTCCTATCGGACTTGTACCTGCTCCCAGGGCATACTTTTCTCCTCTTTTGACAAAGGTATCTGTTACAACTCTCTGGGAAAAGAGCAAATCATCATAATATGAATCAGGCACTATCTCACTAATTGGGTATAAGGCATTTTTAGCAATCAAACCCATTACTGCGTTACTAGGCAGCATCCATATATCATAGCCTGATTCGTCACTTAAAAGGCGATTCATCATATGTTCCGCTATTCCCTCCCAGGGAAGTCCCAGGTAGCGGATTTCTCCTATATTGAACCTCTCCATAGCCTCTGCCAGCCGGCCAGGATAATCGCCGCCTTCCATGAAGCTTTCTCTGGGATCATAAAAGCCAACATAGGTTACTGTGGCACCGCCAAAATCAATATTTCCAACATTAAATGGCAATTCATAGGCGAATAATGTAGTGCAGAACAGCAAACTAAAGGCTAATGTTATTAAAAATAACTTTCTCATCACATCATCCTCCCTTTTAGTTTTTAATCAAGTGATACCTTGACAGTAATTTTTAAACTGACAGCTATTGATCCCCCCCTTTTATAATAAATTTATATTAAATCCCTTTATAAAGTTTGCAGGGATTTATTAACCCACTATACCTGTCCTCTGGATACTTTCAATAAAATATCGTTGCATAATTGCATAAAGAATTAATAAAGGTGCTATGTAGAGAATCATTCCAGTATGTCTTATTATCGATGCATATTGGCTTTTAAGTTTATTATGATCACCATCAAGAGCCTTCAAGGCAGCACCCTGCAAAGCCTGTAATAAAAAGTTCCCCTGTCCGCTCAGGAAAATAGTATTATAGAAATAATCATTCCACTGCCAGACAAAAGAGAAAAGAAAAATAACTACTAAACCAGGAATTGCACCTGGAAGCATTATTTTATAAAAGGTTTTAAAAATACCTGCCCCATCTACATATGCAGCTTCTTCCAGATCCTTGGGCATACCCTTAAAAAACTGTCTCATAACATAGATAAATAAACCATTCCGTAATCCAACTGCTGTAGAAGAGATTAATATAAAGGGCCAGTAGCTATTTAATAAACTAATCCCCGGTTCCGGTAATAAACCAAAGAAAGTAAAATACTTAAAATTAAGGGATAGAGGAACCACAATCATGGTAGGTGGTACTACCAGTGTAAATATAGCCAGGGCAAAAACAAGCCTGTTGCCAGGAAATTTAAAACGCCCGATTCCATAGGCTACTGTTGTACAGGAAGCCAATTGTAAAATACTCACTGTTAGAGTTAATATCAATGTATTCAGAAAACTCACAGGGTAATTCATCGCCTGCAAGGTAACCTTATAATTCTCCAGGGTAAAATTCCTTGGAATCCACCTTACTGTCTGATCAAAAATATCAGCTTCAGTCATGAAGGAGGTAGCCAGCTTTTCTAATAAAGGCATCAGGATTATATAGGAAACCCCAATTAAAAATACAGCCCTTATTAGACTTATTAAAATACCTTTTATTTTTTTATTGGCTCTGCCAATCCGGTTCTGATCTTTTTCCTGGCTAATCTTATCCAATATATCAGCAGCCTGTCTCCCTACAGTTTTGGTAAACCTGTGCTTTACATTAATATCAATATTGGTCTCCATAACTATCCTCCTCTATTCCTGGTAAAAAACCCATTTAGAAGCAACTTTTATAGTAATAGCCAGAACAATTATAATCATCAGAAAATAAGTAACAGCCATTGCCATGCTAACTCCATATCCAGCCCCCATAATAGCCTCATCTTTAACCAACATTACCAACTCATTACTGGTTGTTAAAAAAGAATCAATAATAGTATAGACTGCATTTGTCAGTATAATAGGGCTCATTATAGGTAAGGTTATCAGCCAGAAAGATTCCCAGCCAGTTGCTCCCTCTACATCTGCTGCTTCATAAATAGAAGGTGGGATAGACTGTAATCCTGCCAGAAAGATCAAAATCTGAATCCCTGAAGCCCTGATTATTTCAGGTATCCTGTCTACTGCCCCGAGAATAAATTCTATAAAACCTTCCGGTAATTGTGTATTCATCAACAAATTCCTTAAGCCGATACCGGTAAAAATAAGCTCTGCATTTCTTGCTCCATGTAGAAGTTGGGTAACCATATCATCTATATCCATCTGAATTATTATCCCTGCACTCATGATTACTGGTAAAAAGAAGATAGTTCTGGCCAGAAAACGGCCTTTAAATTTTTGGTTTAAAACAAGGGCGGCTAAAAAACTAAAGGCCAATATCAGGGGTACGTTTGTTATCATTTTTAAGATTGTTTCCACAAATACTCTTAAAAAATCAGGGTGTACATTTAAAAGATAATCATAATTGCCTAAACCGTTAAAATTCAATACAAAACCTTCCCTGGCAATTACCAGTTCATTAAAACTGAAGATAAAAGCCTGAATAAAAGGATAGAAAAAGAAAAGTGTAAAACCCAGCAAAAAGGGTAAAGAAAATAAATAGCCAGCCACTATCTTACGTTGTCTAAAAGTCAATCTCCTTTTCATTGTAAACCTCCTCTATAACTTTAAAACCCTCGCCTTTTATCTCTATCCCATCTATACTGATAGCTTCTTTATTATAATTTACTATTACAGCCTTACCATTTGAATAAATAGTTATAAATACATTCTCCATCAATTCCCTGTGAGCTATGATTCTCTGATTATAGGTATCTTTTAAGCATCCATTAAGGGTCTGATACAATTCAGCTGCCTCAGGTAACCATTGCTGGTAGTTAAGAGAATATTCATTCTCAAAAACTGTCCGTTTTACAGCATCAGATGCACTATAAATACCCCGGTAATACGGTATTGCACCTGTTTCAATAGACTTCAGTAAAGAATACTGATTATGTAAAATATTGAGAGGTTGGCCAGAATAATCAATATAACCATGCAGAACTATTGGCAAAAATGGTATCCCCTTATCAATAATAGTAAGACCGGAACTGAAAAGGGGGACCTTAACTAATTGCTCCACATAAGGTAAGGTGTAGGCATTTCCACCCTCTACCAATAATTTCAGTTCATGTTGTTCCTTCAATTTCTTCAGTAAATTTGTTATACTGTTCAATGACTGTTGCCGGTCTATGGTTACAGTAGGATTAGTTCTATAATCAGAGTTTAATTGTTGACCCATATATTTTAAGGAAAGCCCATCTATCTCATACTGGTTATACTTATCCAGAAAACTATCCATAAGAGGAGAAAGATATTTACTCGAAACCACCAGTCTTCCTCCTTTGAATTTTTCCTGTCCTGTAGCTATATTATAATCAGGGATACTGGCAATCTTCCTATTTAAAAAACGGGCTGCATATCTCCTGTTTAAAAAATCATTCCATATATTTGTTTTATAAATGTTGCTAAAACTTACATCTGGAAATAGGACAATATCTTTTTCGTTCAGATAAGTTAACAGAGTCCTGAATTCTTCCTTTGAACCTGCTACATCCTCTAGCCTGATTGAACGGGGAAAATAGTGATGCTCTCCACCAGCCAGCCAGCCTGTTAGACGCAGTTTTATACCCTTTACTCCCTCTTGCTCCAGATCCTCTATAATCTCTTTAACCTGCCGAAAAGTTGTAACCGGTTTAGCCAGCCTTTTCGGTATCCCCAGAACAGGCCTGGTCTCATGAATAGATGTTACCACCTCCAGCATAAAAGGCAGGTTTTCTCTTTTTTCTAACGGGCTTAGTTTATATTTTCTCACCAGATATTCCTGATATCTGTGAGCCATCCCTACATAATTGGCTTTTTCATCATTCAAAAAGCTATACCTGATTTGAATATTGCCTTCAGGCAGCCGGGATTGGAAAAGACTCATTTTGGTTTCTTCCCATTCATAACCAAAAACAAGTTCTGTTCTTTGCATTGTAATAAAGCTTCCATTGACAGTATTATAAGAGCTGGTCCGCCCAGCTATATCTGCCTTAATGATAGCATAGGCATCCCCTTCTTCTATAATAGCCAGAAAGGCCTTATTGCCATTTTTCAATCCATAAACCGGAATATGTAATTGTTCTGTAATCTCAGAAATTCTCTCCCTCGGCCTAAGGGCATAATCCAGCCCATAAAGGTTCTTTCCATATGGTTTGGCATCCAACCGGCCATTATTCAGATAGATCAGGGCACCGGAACCATCAGGAACAAAGATATAACCTTCAGCATCTGTTCCTGCAGCTCCAAAATAGGGCAATATATCAAGTGAATAAAGAGGATAAGTCTCAACTGAACCCTTGCCTGCTACAACTACGTCTTCAGGATACTTAACCTTATCTAAAGGTACTCTGACCAGAAAATCCCTGTCATCCAGAAAATACTCTATAGTGATATGAAAGACCCGTTCATTCGCTTTTGGTGGCTCCAGATTTAGTTTTTGGTAATCTTTTGCCAGTTCTTCTGGAGTATAACCACTATTTTGGAAAGCCAGGAAAATATTATCCCGGTCCCAGGCCCGAATAGTCCTTTTCTGTACATAAACCGGATTATCTTTGAGATAATTTAAATCTTCAGCACTAATATCAGCTATACTTTCCAGATCATCTCTGTTATTTACATAGATCCCCAGAAAATGCAGTATTAATCTCTCCATATCTCTTTCTCTCATCTCTTCCAGGGGGGTAGCAAA
>JAAYRT010000172.1 GCA_012518635.1 Halanaerobiaceae bacterium
ATGATTGAAACTAATCCGTCCCATAATACCCATGGTGGTCTTTTTGAGGTTGATGGCCAGTGGTATATAACCTATCATAGGAGCATTAATAATGACGGTTATTCCCGCCAGGCAACAGCTGAACCGGTAAATGTAGAGGTGAACGAAGCCGGTGAAGTCATTATTACCGGTACCAGGATTATAGAGGACGAGTATGGCAATGTATATACTGGAGCAGAGGTAACCTCACAGGGATTTGAAATCAATGGTTTAAATCCGTATAAATATCATTCTGCCGGGATTACCTGTTTTCTCCTGGGAGGCCCCTATGTAAAGGCAACCTATGATACCTGGAGGGATGAGGCTCCAGTGGTGAATATCCGGAATAACTCTATTGTTGGTTTTAAGTATTTTAATTTTTCCGATCAGCCTGAGGAGGGGAAGAGTAACCAGCTGGAGGTTTATATAACCCCAAAAGGAATCGATGGTACTATAGAGGTCATGCTGGACAGTCCGTGGGAAAAACGGGGTGGAGTCAAGCTGGGCAGCCTGAGTTTCAGTGACTTAGAATCAGGGTTGACCAAGTTAGTATTCCCCGTGCCTGTTCTGGATGAAGTTGAAGGAAAACATGCCCTTTACTTCATCTTTAAAAGTGATAGTACAGATGAAATCTGTGATTTTAACGGTTTTAAATTCAGCCGGACTGAAACACCTGCCGGAGAAGCATTGATTGCTGATCTGGATGAATGGGATAGGGAAAATCTAATTCCGGAAAGCTGGACGATTTACGTTGACGGGAAGCCAGTAGAAGACTTTGTGTTGTCTGATTATGATTATAATGTGTTCCATTATAGCTACCAGCTTCCGGCAGGAAGCACAACTATACCACAGGTATCAGCTGAATCAGATAGTGAAAGTATAGAAATTGATATCCAGCAGGCAGATACATCAGAAGGTACTGCTATAGTAAGTATCAGTAAAGCCGGTACAGACTATCCGGTGAAGAAATATCTTATAAAATTCTCCAATAATTAAACTCATTGTCTGGAAGCTGGATCTGGCTCAGATGCTGGCTGGATCCAGCAAAAATTCTTTAAAATTCCAAGAGAGGCAGCAATACATGTAATAGGATAAAAAATGATGAGGATGTGATAACAATGTACGTACTTTGCTATACCCGCCAACCCCTGGATGAACAGATTTATGATTATAAACTGGCCTATAGCATGCATTTAGCATATAGCAATGATAAGAACAACTTTGAGCCCTTGAACCATAATTCTGGTGTTTTGTTTGCTAAAGCCGTTGAGAATAAAGAAGATGGTACATTAAAGGCAAAAAGTTTGCGCAATCCTTATCTATTTCATTTGGCAGATAATTCTTTTGGTGTACTGGCAATACGTACTGAAGCTGAAGGTGACCCTGATGAGGATAGTAAAGGCCATGTCCTTTTATTTACTTCACCAGACTTATTACACTATGAAGAAATAGGCTTGATTGATTTAAGGGCTGACGTTTTTGTTGCAGACCTGATCTGTTATTATGATTCTGAAGAACAGCATTATGTAATCCACTGGTGTGATGAAGAGGGGAATTATTACCGCAATTATAGCAGGGATTTATTGCAGCCTGAAAGTATTACAGAACCAGAAAAAGCCGAGCCTTTTGCCCTGGCGACAATATCTACAGATATTGAAGGTGCTGTGCCCCGGAATGTGATTGAAGTTTCTGCAGCAGTCGGGGAAAGGCTGGTCAGGAAATTGACGGTTCCGATAAATATTAAAATGGAAGTTCCGGAAACAATTTGTGCTTCAGGACCGGAAGAATTAAAATCAGTCCGTGCGAAGGCTTTATATAGTGATGGCACAGTGGATTACAAGGCAGTAAATTGGGATCTGGATAAGGTTGACTGGAATGTACCCGGCAGATATCAGATTACCGGTACTGTTTACCAGGAGCGATATGGGTTTCCTATTGCCGAAAATCGTGCCGACCCCTGTATTATAAAGTGGAAGGGGAAATATTATTTCATTGCTACAAATGATGCAGATGGTAATCAATCCCTGTA
>JAAYRT010000089.1 GCA_012518635.1 Halanaerobiaceae bacterium
ATAATCTTGGTTACAACACCAGCACCAACAGTACGGCCACCCTCACGGATAGCAAAACGTAATCCTTCTTCCATAGCAATCGGAGTAATCAGCTTGGCGCTCATCTCGATGTTATCTCCTGGCATTACCATCTCTACACCTTCAGGTAAGAAAATCTCGCCGGTAACGTCAGTTGTACGGAAATAAAACTGGGGTCTGTAACCGTTAAAGAAGGGTGTATGTCTTCCTCCCTCTTCTTTGGATAATACGTATACCTCAGCCTTGAACTCGCTATGAGGTTTGATACTGCCTGGTTTAGCCAGTACCTGGCCCCTCTCGATATCTTCTCTCCTGATACCTCTCAGCAGGGCACCTACGTTGTCACCGGCTACAGCCTCATCCAGCAGCTTCCTGAACATTTCTACTCCGGTTACTACTGTCTTTTCGGTTTCCTTGATTCCTACGATTTCTACCTCATCACCTGGACGGAGTACACCTCTTTCAATCTTACCTGTGGCAACTGTTCCACGACCGGTGATGCTGAATACGTCCTCAACTGGCATCAGGAAAGGCTTGTCGGTGTCTCTTTCTGGTTCTGGTATATATTCGTCTACTGCATTCATTAATTCTATAATCTTGCTGCCCCATTCTCCTGATGGATCCGGGTTCTCCAGAGCCTGTAAAGCAGAACCTACGATTACAGGTACGTCGTCTCCAGGGAAGTCGTATTCGCTTAAGAGTTCCCTTACTTCCATTTCTACCAGTTCCAGAAGTTCCGCGTCGTCTACCATGTCAGCCTTGTTTAAGAATACCACGATATAGGGTACTCCTACCTGGTTGGCCAGGATAATATGCTCTCTGGTCTGTGGCATTGGACCGTCTGCAGCTGATACAACCAGGATGGCACCGTCCATCTGGGCTGCACCAGTAATCATGTTCTTAACATAGTCAGCGTGACCTGGGCAGTCTACGTGAGCATAGTGTCTGTTTTCAGTTTCATACTCAACGTGAGAGGTAGCGATGGTAATTCCTCTTTCCCTCTCTTCCGGGGCCTTATCGATTGTATCAAAAGCCCTGGCTTCTGCTGTACCAGCTGCTGCCAGTACTGCTGTAATAGCAGCTGTCAGTGTTGTCTTACCGTGGTCAACGTGACCAATTGTACCGATATTAACGTGCGGTTTTGTCCTTTCAAACTTTTGCTTTGCCATTTTTACTTGCCTCCTTAAAAAATTTAAATTAAAAATTGTAAATTAAACTTAAGAAATTAGCTTAATATCTCATCAATAACACTCTTTGGTGCAGGTTCATAATGGGAGAACTGCATTGAGTAGGTAGCACGTCCCTGGGTCCTGGAACGCAGGTCTGTTGCATAACCAAACATCTCAGATAAGGGCACTAAGGCCTTGACAACCTGGGCGTTGGCTCTTGGTTCCATACCCTGAACCTGTCCCCGTCTGGAGTTTAAATCTCCAATTACATCACCCATGTATTCTTCCGGAGTGGTTACTTCAACACTCATTATTGGTTCCAGTATAATTGGCTTCGCCCTGTCAGCAGCTTCTTTGAAGGCCATGGAACCGGCAATCTTAAAGGCCATTTCAGATGAGTCAACTTCATGATAGCTACCATCATGCAGGGTAACCTTTATATCAACCATTGGATATCCTGCCAGGACACCATTACCCATGGCCTCTTTGATTCCAGCTTCAATGGCCGGGATGTATTCCCTGGGGATTACACCGCCAACGATGTTGTTTTCAAAGATAAAGCCTCCTCCTTCTTCCAGGGGCTCGATGTCAATAACAACATGACCATACTGGCCGCGGCCACCGCTTTGCCGGACATATTTTCCTTCCACATTGGCTGCTGCTCCGGAGATAGTCTCCCGGTAGGCTACCTGCGGCTTACCGATATTGGCATTTACCTTGAACTCCCTCAGAAGCCGGTCAACGATGATTTCAATGTGTAATTCACCCATTCCGGAAATAACAGTTTGACCTGTTTCTTCATCTGTCCTGACCCTGAAGGTTGGATCCTCTTCAGCCAGTTTCTGCAGGGCAACACTGAGTTTATCCTGGTCAGCCTGTGTTTTGGGTTCAATGGCTACATCGATAACTGGTTCCGGGAACTCCATGGACTCAAGAATAATTTGATTGTCTGGGTCACATAGGGTATCACCAGTGCTGGTATTCTTTAGTCCAACCGCTGCAGCCAGATCTCCGGCATGAACGGCATCCTTTTCTTCCCGGTGGTTAGCATGCATCTGCAGTATCCGGCCAATCCTTTCCCTGACATTCTTGGTAGAGTTTAAAACATAAGAACCGGAATTTAAAATACCGGAATACACTCTAAAGAAAGCCAGTTTTCCAACATAAGGGTCAGTCATAATCTTGAAGGCTAAGGCTGCAAATGGTTCGTCATCTGATGAAGCCCTGCTCTCTTCTTCACCGGTAGCCGGGTTGATACCAGTTACGGCTTCTACATCCAGTGGTGAGGGCAGGTAGTCCAGTACTGCATCCAGTAATAGCTGAACACCTTTGTTCCTGAAAGCGGAACCACAGAGTACAGGTATAAGCTCAACATTAACAACTGCTTTCCTTATGGTCTTCTTAATCTCTTCTATGGTTATCTCTTCGCCTTCCAGGTATTTCATCATTAATTCATCATCTTTTTCTACAACTGTTTCTATTAATTTCTCTCTGTATTCTTCTGCCTGTTCTTTATAGTCCTCAGGTATTTCAGCCCTTTCAAACTCTACTCCCAATTCATCTTTGTAGAGGATTGCCTCCATGTTGATAAGATCTATCATACCTGTAAAGTTATCTTCTTTACCAATGGGGATCTGGATAGGTACAGCATTTGCACCCAGACGTTCATTAATCATTTCTACAACCCTGTAGAAATCCGCCCCCATTCTATCCATTTTATTAATAAAAGCTATTCTTGGCACATTATACTTATCTGCCTGTCTCCAGACTGTCTCTGATTGAGGCTCAACACCTCCTACAGAACAGAATACGGCTATTGCACCATCGAGAACACGCAGAGACCTTTCTACCTCTACTGTGAAGTCAACGTGTCCGGGCGTGTCTATGATATTTATACGATGGTCTTTCCATTGACAGGTAGTAGCAGCCGAGGTAATAGTGATGCCCCTTTCCTGTTCCTGCTCCATCCAGTCCATAACTGCCGCCCCATCATGGGTCTCACCAACTTTGTGAACTCTCCCTGTATAATAAAGTATCCTCTCAGTTGTAGTGGTCTTTCCGGCATCTATATGTGCCATGATACCAATATTTCTGTACTTATTTAAAGGAAATTGACGGGCCATCTATTCCCCCTCCTTTCTTGAATTATAAACTTATAAAGCCTTATTTCTTTACCACCTGTAGTGTGCGAAAGCCCTGTTAGCTTCAGCCATACGGTGTACTTCCTCTTTCTTCCTGACAGCCCCGCCTGTATTATTGGCAGCCTCTATAAGCTCATTGGCCAGACGCTCAACCATTGTCCTTTCGCCCCTATTACGGGCAGCGTCAACCAGCCATCTAATGCCAAGGCTAACCCGCCTGCGGTCATTAACTTCTACAGGTACCTGATAGTTAGAACCACCAACACGGCGGGACTTAACTTCCAGGACAGGCATGACATTATCAAGAGCTCTCTTCAAGATATCTATGTCTTCACCAGTCTTTTCCTTAACCAGATCCATGGCACCGTAGAAAATATTCTCTGCCAGGCCTTTCTTACCATCTACCATGATTTTATTGATTAACCTTGTTACTATAACTTCATTATAGATGGGATCTGGCTCAATTGTTCTGACAGTCGCTCTATTTTTCCGCATTTTTCACCCCCCTTTACTTTGGTTTCTTGGCACCATATTTGGAACGGCTCGTTTGACGATTCTCAACACCAGCAGCGTCAAGAGCACCTCTAACAATATGATACCTTACACCAGGCAAGTCCTTAACCCTACCTCCCCGCACGAGAACAACAGAGTGTTCCTGCAAATTATGTCCAATACCAGGAATATAAGCTGTTACTTCATAGCCATTGGTCATCCTGACACGGGCAACCTTCCTCAAGGCTGAGTTTGGTTTTTTAGGCGTAACAGTGGATACCCTGGTACAGACACCTCTCCTCTGTGGTGATCCCTGTAAAGCTGGGGAATCCGTCTTCTTTTCAACCTTTTGTCTTCCTTTACGGATTAATTGATTAATTGTTGGCATAAATGCACCTCCTTCCATTTACTTCAGTATTGTGGCACAAGCAGCAGGCACATCAATACCACAAGCTCTGCCTAATTTTATCTTACTATCTACTGCTATTATGGAGATATCCTTTTCTTCACTTAACCTGATGATCTCCTCTTTTATATGATCATCAGTATCTTCTGCCAGAAAGACTACAGCTGCCCTTGCCTCATTTATAGCATTTATTGTCTGCTTTTTGCCGACAACTTTATTCTTACTTTTGCTGAGTTCCGCCAGAGTCATAGGCCAGCCTGCCTCCTCCGAAGATAAGTCTTAATTACACACACTTAAGTATTTTAACACCTTTATTTTCTCTTGTCAACAAATTTTTAATTATTATATACATTTATTTATAAACCCTTCCTGTCTGATAAAAAAGAGAGAACACGGCCAGTGTATTTAAATTGTACCTGTTTTTTCTGACCGTGTCCCATCCTCAATATCTGCCTGTACTTAAACTTCTTCGACAATCTCGTCTATCATATTATTTAAGGGTAGTCCCTTTTCATCAACTATATCGATCTCTCTATATCTCCGCATTCCTGTTCCGGCAGGTATTAGCTGGCCGATGATAACATTTTCCTTCAGTCCCAGTAATCTGTCTACCTTTCCTTCCAGGGCTGCCTCAGTCAGGACCCTGGTAGTCTCCTGGAAGGATGCAGCCGAGAGAAAACTGTCTGTAGCTAATGAAGCCTTGGTGATTCCCAGGATTTCCGGTTTCACTGCAGCCGGTTCTCCGTTTTCAGCCAGGATCATTTTGTTGGCCACTTTTAGCTCATGCTTGCTCACCAGGCTGCCTGGCAGGAAATCAGTATCTCCTGAAGAAAGAACCCTGACCTTACGCATCATTTGCCTGATTATTACTTCAATATGTTTATCATTGGTCTCAACACCCTGTGAGCGGTAAACATTCTGTATCTCTTCCAGTATATATTTTTGTACAGCCCTTTCTCCTTTTATCTTCAATAATGTAGAAGGATCCAGGGGGCCTTCGGTTAATTTGTCTCCTATCCTTACATATTCCCCATCCTTGACAATAATCTGGGAGCCATAGGGAATCTGGTATGTTTTTTTCTTTCCTTCCTCATCTTCTATGACAATTCGGCGGATATTCTTCTTGCTGATTATCTTTACATAGCCTTCTTTTTCGGTTATGATAGCCTGCCCCTTGGGGGTACGGGCTTCGAATAGCTCTTCAACCCTGGGTAGACCCTGGGTGATATCATCACCGGCAACCCCTCCCGTATGGAAGGTCCTCATGGTCAACTGGGTACCCGGTTCCCCGATGGATTGGGCAGCTACGATACCTATGGCTTCTCCGATATCTACCAGCCGGCCTGTAGCCAGGTTTATACCATAGCATTTACGGCAAACACCATGCTCTGTATCACAGGTCAATACTGAGCGTATCTTCACTTCATCAATTCCACACTTTTCAATCTCCTGCATCCTGGCCCTGCTGATAATCTCATTACGGGGCACTATGACCTCACCGGTCTCTGGATTGATGATATCTTCTGCAGCAACACGGCCTAAACACCTTTCAGCCAGGGGTACGATAGCCTCCTGATCCTTACCGCCAATAGCCCTTACGCCGATGCCCTCTTCAGTACCGCAGTCATCTTCCCTGATGATAACATCCTGGGCCACGTCTACAAGGCGGCGGGTCAGATAACCGGAGTCGGCTGTCCTGATGGCTGTATCTGCCAGACCCTTACGGGCACCATGGGTAGAGATGAAGAACTCGGTAACATTCAGGCCTTCCCGGAAGCTGGACCTGATAGGGATATCCAGGATTTTACCTGAGGGGTCTGCCATCAGACCACGCATTCCGGCCAGCTGTGATATCTGGGAGATATTACCCCTGGCACCGGAAACAGCCATGATGTAGATATTGTTATCCCTGTCCAGTGTCTCCAGGAGGGCATCTGTTACATCGTCTTTGGCCTTGTTCCAGATATCTACAACCTTCTGATACCTTTCATTCTCGGTAATGGCTCCCCGCTTGTAGTGTTGTTCAATCTTCTGTACTTCCTGTTCAGCTTTCTTCAGAATTTCTTCTTTTTCTCCAGGGATTGAAGCATCAGAGACAGCAATGGTGATACCTGACTTTGTCGCATAATTAAAACCAAGTTCTTTTATATTGTCCAGGGCTTCAGCAGTTATGGTATTTCCATAGTTATCATGTAGGTCTGCCACTATCTTGCCGACTTTTTCTTTATCTACCTGCTCATTTATATATTCCATGTTTTCTGGCAGGGCCTCATTGAAGATGACCCTTCCTACTGATGTTTCTATTATTTTACCTTTTATTCTTACTTTTATACGGGCCCTTAGAGCTATTTTACCTGTTGAATAGGCCTTTATTGCCTCATCTGCTGAAGCAAATAACTTGCCTTCCCCCTTTTCCCCATCATTAATGGTAGTCAGATAGTAGATACCCAATACCATGTCCTGGGTCGGTACTGTGATGGGCCGTCCATCAGAAGGAGCCAGCAGGTTATTGGTTGAAAGCATCAGCAGCCTGGCTTCTGCCTGGGCCTCAGCTGATAAAGGTACGTGAACTGCCATCTGGTCCCCGTCAAAGTCAGCATTATAGGCAGTACAGACCAGGGGATGCAGTTTAATGGCTTTACCTTCTACCAGGACGGGTTCAAAAGCCTGGATACCCAGTCTATGCAGGGTGGGGGCCCTGTTCAGGAGTACCGGATGGTCTTCGATTACCTCTTCCAGTACACCCCAGACCTCATCATCGAAGTTCTCAACCATCCTCTTGGCATTCTTAATATTGTGGGCCAGGCCCTTGTCGACAAGGCCCTTCATGACAAAAGGCTTGAAAAGCTCCAGGGCCATCTTTTTGGGCAAACCGCATTGATGCAGCTTTAACTCAGGACCGACTACAATAACAGATCTTCCTGAGTAATCAACACGTTTACCCAGGAGATTCTGACGGAAACGGCCCTGTTTACCCTTTAACATATCACTTAAGGATTTCAGGGGCCTATTGCCGGCACCGGTGACAGGCCTGCCCCTTCTGCCGTTATCTATCAGGGCATCTACTGCTTCCTGCAGCATCCTTTTTTCGTTTCTAATGATTATGTCCGGCGCACCTAAATCCAGTAATCTCTTCAGCCTGTTGTTCCTGTTAATAACCCGGCGGTAAAGATCGTTCAGGTCAGAAGTAGCAAAGCGGCCGCCGTCCAGTTGGACCATGGGGCGGAGATCAGGAGGAATAACAGGAATGACATCCAGGACCAGCCATTCTGGCTTTATATTGGCTTTCAGGAGTCCATTCATTACCTCCAGCCTTTTGATGGCCCGTTTTTTCCTCTGGCCAGTACTTTCTTTGACTTCCTTTTTCAGTTCTTCTACTTCTTTCTCCACATCAATTTTAGCCAGCAGCTGTTTGACAGCTTCTGCACCCATTCCGGCTTCGAAGCCGTCCTCATACTTGAGGCAGGCTTCCCGGTACTCACTCTCGGAGAGTAATTGTTTTTCACTCAATGGGCTTTCCCCTGGATCTATGACCAGATAGGAAACGAAGTAGATGACCTTTTCCAGTGACCTTGGTGACATATCCAGGATCAGACCAAGTCGGCTGGGAATCCCTTTGAAAAACCAGATATGGGTACAGGGAGCAGCCAGCTCTATATGCCCCATTCTCTCCCGCCTTACCTTTGAACGGGTAACTTCTACACCGCAGCGGTCACAGACGACGCCTTTATATCTCACCCGCTTATATTTACCGCAGTGGCACTCATAGTCTTTTGTCGGGCCAAAAATCTTTTCACAGAAAAGGCCGTCTTTCTCCGGTTTCAAGGTTCTATAATTGATGGTTTCCGGTTTTTTAACCTCGCCCCTGGACCATTCGCGGATCTGATCAGGAGCTGCTATACTGATTTTCATCGAAGCAAAGTTATTAACGTTAAACAAGGGCCTCCCCCTCTCTTTTATTCGTCTTCATCTTCTATATAAACATCACTGGAATCATCGTCAAGGGTTAATTCCAGGTCAAGACCTAGTTGCCTGGCAGCACTGCTTATATCGTCATCTTCCAATATCATTAATTCCTTTTCCTCTTCAGTATATATCTTGGCATCCAGGCCTAAACTCTGCAGTTCTTTTATCAATACCTTGAAGGATTCAGGTATACCTGGTTCAGGTATGTTCTCCCCTTTGACTATGGCCTCATAGGTCTTTACCCTGCCCACAACGTCGTCTGATTTGACTGTAAGCATCTCCTGCAGGGTATAGGATGCACCATAGGCCTCCAGGGCCCATACCTCCATCTCTCCGAATCTCTGTCCACCGAACTGGGCTTTACCACCCAGGGGCTGCTGGGTTACCAGTGAGTAAGGTCCTGTTGAACGGGCATGTATCTTATCATCTACAAGATGGTGTAGTTTCAGCATATACATATAGCCTACGGTCACTTCTTTATCGAAAGCTTCACCGGTTCGTCCATCATAAAGAATCGTTTTACCATCCCGGCTCAGGCCCGCCTTCTCCAGCATATCAGCCACATCTTCTTCATTGGCACCATTAAATACAGGAGTTTCAACATAAAGGCCTAAGGCTCTTGCTGCCATACCGAGATGGACCTCCAGTACCTGGCCGATATTCATCCGGGATGGAACACCCAGTGGATTCAGTACAATCTCCACCGGTTCTCCATTGGGTAAGAAGGGCATATCCTCTTCCGGTAAAATCCTGGAAATAACACCTTTATTTCCGTGTCTACCCGCCATTTTATCACCAACTGATATTTTCCTCTTGGTGGCTATATAAACACGGACCAGTTGGTTTACACCAGGTTTTAAATCATCACCCTGCTCCCGGCTGAAAACCTTTACATCAACAACTATTCCCTGTTCTCCATGGGGTACCCTCAGTGATGTATCCCGTACTTCCCGGGCCTTCTCACCAAAGATAGCTCTCAGGAGCCTTTCTTCAGCAGAAAGTTCTGTTTCTCCCTTGGGAGTAACCTTGCCAACGAGTATATCTCCTTCCTTTACTTCCGCACCAATCCGGATTATACCCCTGTCGTCCAGATTTCTCAGGGCTGATTCACCTACATTGGGTATATCCCTGGTTATTTCTTCAGGGCCCAGTTTTGTATCCCGGGCTTCTGCCTCGTGTTCCTCTATATGGATGGAAGTAAAGGCATCCTCCTTGACCAGCCTCTCACTGATCAGGATGGCATCCTCATAGTTATATCCTTCCCAGGGCATAAAAGCAATCAGGGTGTTCCGGCCTAAAGCCAATTCTCCCATTTCAGTTGAAGGGCCGTCAGCTATTACATCTCCTTTTTCTACCCGGTCCCCTCTCCTAACCATCGGTCTCTGGTTTATACAGCTGCCCTGGTTTGATCTTTTAAACTTCAATAATTTATAGCTGTCCAGATGGCCATCATCTGTCTTGATCCGTATCTCATCACCTGTAACCCGGACTACTGTTCCGGCATTTCTGGCAACCACAACAGCACCGGAGTCCTTCGCCACCTTGTCTTCCATTCCTGTACCAACAACCGGTGCATCAGTTATCAATAAGGGAACTGCCTGGCGCTGCATGTTGGCACCCATGAGAGCCCTGTTGGCGTCATCGTTTTCCAGGAAAGGAATCAGGGAAGCGGAGACACCTACCAGCTGTTTTGGTGAAACGTCCATAAAGTCAACCTTATCCGGTGTCACTTCCAATATCTTACCCCTGTATTTAGCAATCAGGTATTCATTTCTAAAATTACCCTTTTCATCAATAGGCTCATTGGCCTGGGCAATTATATATTTATCCTCTTCATCAGCTGAGAGATATACAATCTCATCTGTTGGTTTCCCATCAACAACTCTCCGGTACGGGCTTTCCAGAAATCCAAAATTGTTTATTCTGGCATAGGTACTCATCTGCCCGATCAGGCCGATATTGGGTCCTTCCGGGGTCTCAATAGGACAGATCCTGCCATAGTGAGACTGATGGACGTCCCGCACCTCGAAACCGGCCCGGTCCCTGCTTAAACCACCCGGTCCCAGGGCACTGAGTCTCCTTTTATGGGCCAGCTCAGACAAGGGGTTAGTCTGATCCATGAATTGAGACAACTGGCTGCTGCCAAAAAACTCCTGAATTGATGCAACTACAGGCCTGGTATTGATTAAAGCCTGTGGAGTTACTACATCTATGTCCTGAATGGTCATCCTTTCCCTTACGACCCGTTCCATTCTGGAGAGGCCTATCCTGAACTGGTTCTGCAATAATTCACCAACTGTTTTCAGGCGGCGGTTTCCTAAATGATCGATATCATCTATAAAGGCATCAGGATGATTATCTATTATTTTAAGCATGTATCTTACAGTTTCTACAATATCTTTTTCGTCAAGGCAGTGTTTGTCGGGATCTACATCTATTCCCAGTTTCTTATTTAACTTATACCTTCCCACATCAGCCATGTCATATCTTTTGGAATCAAAGAATAATGAATTGATTAAATTCCTGGCACTTTCTACTGTTGGTGGTTCGCCAGGCCTTAATCTTTTATATAGCTCAATGAGGGCTTCTTCTGTAGAATCAGTGTTATCCCTTTCAATGGTATCCTGAATAACTTCATGTTCCTCAAATAATTCCAGTAGTTGTATGTCAGTACCATATCCCAGGGCTCTGAGCAATACTGTGGAAGGCATCTTCCTGGTACGGTCTACCCTTACAGATATTATACGTTTTTTGTCATATTCAAACTCTATCCAGGCTCCCCGGTTAGGAATAATATTGGCAGTAATTATCCTTCTTCCGTCTTTTGTCCGTTCCTCATTGAAATATACACCGGAAGAACGGATTAACTGGTTAACTACTACCCTCTCGGCACCATTAATTATAAAGGTACCCTTTTCTGTCATTAAGGGGAAATCCCCCATAAAGACTTCCTGTTCCTTAACCTCTCCGGTTTCTCTATTAATCAATCTAACTTTAACCTGTAAGGGAGCAGAATAGGTAGCATCTCGCTCCCGACATTCATTTACATCATAGTTTGGTTCTCCTAAATAATAATCGATAAATTCCAGTACCAGATTTTCGGAAAAGTCCTCAATTGGTGATATTTCATTAAATACTTCCTTGAGGCCTTCCTTCAGGAATTGCTCATAGGAATCGATCTGTGTTTGTATTAAATCAGGCACTTCCAGTGCATCTTCAAACTTGGCAAAACTATAACGTTTTCTCCTTAAATTTGCCATTACTTGCACCCCCAGGATTCAGAAAAATTTAATTAAAAGTATATATAAAGCAAGGCTTCTAAACCTCGCTAATAAAAATACAGCTTTTATGTATATTTTTGCCTTATTTATCCATTCCCAGACAATAAAAAAGAGTTATATATATAATAACCATCTATATAAAGCTATATACCATTATAATTTAACAGAAATTAATCCTTTTAAGATACCGATATGCATACTTGACCCATTATATCAGGATGTTATCGACAATTATTAATATTACCATAAGAGTCTTCTCTTGTCAAGATATTTTTCCAGGTTATAGGCAAAAACACCCTGATTAAATCTAATCAGGGTGTTTGCCTATTTTAAATTACTTTAATTCTACAGTAGCACCTGCTTCTTCCAGCTTGGCTTTCATTTCTTCAGCTTCTTCTTTGCTGACGCCTTCTTTTACATTTGCTGGAGCACCGTCAACTAATTCTTTGGCTTCTTTCAGGCCGAGACCTGTCAGTTCGCGGACAACCTTGATAACATTGATCTTCTTGTCGCCAACACTGGCCAGGAATACATCAAATTCACTCTTTTCTTCATCAGCGGCACCACCGGCTGCTGCACCTGGCATGGCTGCCACTGCAACTGGAGCAGCTGCACTAACACCAAATTTCTCCTCCAGTTCCTCTACCAATTCTGCTAATTCCAAAACACTCATTTCCTCAATTGCCTTAATGATATCTTCTTTAGTCATTATTAATAAACCTCCTTAAATTTTCTTCTTTACTTTAGGCTTTTTGTTCTTTAATCTGGTTCAACACCTGAACCAATCCTCTTAAATTACCCGTAAGCACATTGACCAATCCAGTTAACGGGGATTTCATGCTGCCCAGAGCCTTGGCCAGCAATACTTCTCTTGGTGGAATTTCAGCAAGGGCTTTTACCTTATCAACATTAATTAAAGCACCATCTAAAGCTCCACCCTTAATCTCTAACTCATCATGCTCTTTAGCAAAATCAACCAGTACTTTGGCTGGTGCAACAGCATCCTCTATACCAAAGGCGATGGCTGTCGGCCCGATAAATAGTTCATTCAGGTCTTCCATCTCTGCCTTTTTGGCAGCAATCCTGGCCAGGGTGTTTTTAATTACCTTGTATTCTACTCCAGCTTCCCTGAGCTTTTTTCTGAGTTCAGTAATCTCTGCAACATCCAGTCCTTTATAATCTGTAACAACTACAGATTTTGAAGATGACAACTTTTCAACTATTTCCTGCACCAGAGCTTCTTTTTCCGGTCTTGCCACCTTTTCACCCCCTTAAAATGTAAAATCCTACCCATAGACAGGCAGGAGGCTCTATATGCAAACAATTCATACTTTGCATTTTTACAAAACCTCGGCAGGATATTAAGTCCCTGAGGACACCTGCTGTCTATGGTTTCCGCTATTTTCTTTTTCAGAAAAGAGAACACAATAATATTAACATACAATTGTCTTCATTGTCAAGAATTTATCTGCCAAGCATAGTCATGATTTCTGAATCATCAATCTTGATACCTGGTCCCATGGTAGAAGAAATTACTACGCTTTTCAGGTATTTACCCTTGGCAGCCGCTGGTCTTTCCCTGACCAGGGTATCCATAATCTCTTTGAAGTTCTCCAGCAAGGCTTCCGCTGAGAAGGAGACTTTACCAATCGGCAGGTGTACAATACCGGCTTTATCAACCCTGTATTCAATCCTACCAGCCTTGATCTCATTTATAGCCTTACCTACCTCAAAGGTAACAGTGCCGGTCTTTGGATTTGGCATCAATCCCTGGGGCCCAAGGATTCTTCCCAGTCTACCTACCACACTCATCATATCCGGTGTAGCAACAGCAACATCAAAATCCATCCAGCCACCTTCAATTTTTTCTGCCAGATCTTCAGCACCCACAAAATCTGCGCCTGCTTCTTCAGCCTCTTTAGCTTTTTCGCCCTTGGCGAAAACAGCTACCCGGACAGTACGTCCAGTACCATGGGGAAGTACAACAGTACCTCGCAGGTTCTGGTCTGCATGTTTTGGATTAACACCTAATCTGGCATGTAGTTCTACTGTTTCATCAAATTTGACATTAGATAATTCTTTAACAAGCTCAAAAGCTGTTTTCGGATCGTAAATTTTATTACGATCAAACTTTTCCA
>JAAYRT010000090.1 GCA_012518635.1 Halanaerobiaceae bacterium
CTCAGCTTGGAAGGCTGATGCTCTAGCCAACTGAGCTACTCCCGCATAAATGGTCGGAGCGAAAGGATTTGAACCTTCGACCCCCTGTTCCCAAAACAGGTGCGCTACCAAACTGCGCCACGCTCCGCTACCGCCAGTGCTATCAAATATTGCCCTGACAGCAAGTATTAGTATAACTTAAATCCGCTGTTTGGTCAAAAACCATTCCGGTTTATTTTAGGCGGTTTTAGTCATTTATTAGTCATCTTCGTCGTTTATCTGGCCGAACCTCTTTATTACTTCGCTTTTCAGTTTTTGTAATGCAGCTGCCCTATGGCTGATTTGATTTTTTGTTTCTAGAGGTAATTCAGCCATTGTTTTCCCGAAATCAGGTAGATAGAAGATAGGGTCATACCCGAAGCCATTTTCTCCTGCTGGAAACAGTTGAATAAGCCCATCACAACGGCCCTCTACCACAATCTCCTCACCACTATGTGGATCTACCAGAGCCATCACACATATAAAAGCGGCTTTTCTTTTTTCCTCCGGCAGATCCTTTAATTTCTCCATTAGTTTTTGATTATTCTCTTCATCTGTAGCATCCTCACCGGCATACCTGGCTGAATAGATTCCCGGTTCACCACCGAGATATTCCACCGAAAGGCCTGAATCATCAGCCAGGGTCAGTAGGCCGGTCTGTTCAGCCCTGGCCCTGGCCTTTTTCAAGGCATTAGCCTGAAAACTATCCCCATCTTCCTCCACCTCAGGAAGAGCCGGAAATTCATCAAGGCCAATAATCTCCAGCCTGATTCCATTTAAATTCTCCAAATATGTTTTTATTTCCCTAATTTTACCCCGATTAGCACTGGCCACCAATAATTTCCGGCTCATGAATTCACTTCCTCCAGGCTCTTTTTCTGTATCTCAATCAATTGCCTTATCCCTTCTTCAGCCAGGTCCAGAAAAGCATCCATCTCTTCCCGGGTAAAAGGCTTCTTTTCAGCAGTACCCTGAATCTCTATAATCTCTCCCTCCTCTGTCATGACCACATTCATATCAACTTCAGCCTGTGAATCTTCCTGATAACAGAGATCCAGTAATAATTCCCCTTCTACCATGCCGACACTGATGGCAGCAAGAAAACCCATTAACGGAGACTCTTCTAAAATCCCCCCTTTAAGCAAAGAATCCATGGCATCGACCAGGGCCACATAGGCCCCGGTTATGGCTGCTGTTCTGGTTCCTCCATCAGCCTGGATAACATCACAATCAACCCAGATAGTCCTCTCACCCAGCTTTTCCAGATCAACCACAGCCCGGAGGGAGCGCCCTATAAGCCTCTGTATCTCGCTGGTCCTCCCTCCGATTCTTCCCCTGGAAGATTCCCTGATTGTTCTATTATGGGTTGAACGGGGTAAGAGAGAATATTCAGCCGTTAACCAGCCACAATTCTGACCCCTCAAAAAAGGGGGAACATTATCATCGATGGAAACATTACATAAAACCTTTGTATCTCCTATTTCGATGAGAACTGAACCTTCTGCATATTTTGTAAAATTCCTCGTGATTTTAATGGGCCGGAGCTCATTATTTTTCCGTTTATCCACCCGTAAAACTGCCATAAATCATGCACACCTTTCTATCTATCCTGCCTATTTTGGTCTGGCCAATATTAATATATGTAATTTAGAAGAAAATAATTGGCACAGAAATCATAATGTAATGATATCTTATTTTAAACGGTAAGTCAAAATTAAAACTAGTAATCTTTACTCCTGGCCCATTTTATCAGCTCTCTTAAATTCACATTCTTACCATACATTAACATCCCGATTCTAAAGAGTTTTGCAGAAAGTAAAATTAAAAGATAAGAAAACACGAGCAGGATAGCAAGAGTCAGGATAATCTCCCTGCCGGGAGGTGTTGAAACACCCAGGCGGAGCATCATGGTTGTCGGTGAAAAAAACGGAATATAGCTTAAAACCTTACTGATTGTTCCATTGGGATTTTGTAATATTGAACTGGTAAAATAGATAGGGATTAATGGTATTAAAATCAGAAATCCAGCAGTCTGGCTTCCTGACTGGGCATCTTTCATGCTGGCACCTACAATAGCATTAAGGCTGGCTACAAGCAGGAAGGCAAAAAACACATAAAGCACAATTAATAAAGATTTAAAACTATATAGGATTTCCAACATCTTCAGGTCAAAATATGAGATAATCAGGCTTCCGGCCAGGACCCAGATCAGGATCTGCACAATACTCAATAATGCATAAGCTATAATCTTTCCAAACATCAGGGCTTTAGCCGGAACAGAGGACAGAATAATCTCCACTATCCTGTTGTTCTTCTCCTTTATGATACCCTGTAACAATATAGATCCGGAGAAAAATACAGCCATAATCATTAACAGGGCCAGGAAGAAAGGCAGGAGGATACCA
>JAAYRT010000091.1 GCA_012518635.1 Halanaerobiaceae bacterium
TTATTCAGGGTAAAGATGACCGCTTTCCTGCTGCTGAATACATGGCGGAAGAAATAATATTTCTCCTTCAGCCTTTTCAGCTCCCCTGTCTCCAGACCGTTTTCCTCCCTCTGTTTTTCAGTCAGCAGGAATTCCTCACTTCCCTCACCTGGAATGACCCCTCTGGAGGCATTAAGGATAAAAAGCCAGTCCCTGTTAAGGTGGCCTGCTGTTAATAAGGCAGAGATACTGGCAATCCTTTCATCAGTATCATCTGTCTCAATTAAATTGAGCTTTTTATACCTCAAATAGTTTAAGACAAGGCGGAAGAAACCGGCAGCCTTTTCCGGAAAATATTTATTCCATAAACTGACTATATCCATTTCTTCAATTGAAGCAAGTTCCATCAAGGCATCATAATATTGCCCTATATTATTAGTGAATCTATCTTCATCCAGTCTTTCAAGATCAATTTCCTCCAGAAAAGCTATGAAGTCCTGCAGGTTTCTACTGGCATACAGCCCCTTTAAATCAGCAAAAATCCTTCTAAACTTAAGCAAGTCATCACCATAACTATCCAGCAGTCCCTCACTGAGATAGGCATAATTATTCCCGGCCAATTGTTGTAATTTTTTCAGGTCCATGACTTCAAGGCCGTAATAATTTCGGAATCCCTTCTGATAGAAGGCCTTTAAAAGCACATCAATCTCCAGCCTTAATTCTCCGCCCCTCCTGTCTGCTGTCATGAACAGCTCATATAGATTTTCCAGAAACCTGTAGAGCCCGGTTTCCGTATAAGGAATTTCCTTTTCTACCTTAATCCTGTCTGGAGATAATAATCTCTCATAATTGCTATTGACAAAATCAGCATCCAGAATTACAGGGGAAAAGTCCTGAAGGCCCTTATTCTGTTCCAGTTGAAATAGTAGATTCACCAGCTGTAATAGATCATCTTCTGCTGAATATAAGTCTATCTCAGTTACAGGATTTTCAGGCAAGGTAAAGGATTTTATCCTGAGATTTTCCCGGTCATAATCCTCTTCTGCCAACTGTAAAAATAATTCCAGCTCATAGCCGGATTCCTCCAGCCTTTCCAATAGGAGTTTCTCTTTTGGGCTAAAGTAGATAATATTGACAAAGGTTATACCCTCATAATCCTGCAGGATAAAATCATTAAAATACCGGAAATCAAAGGCCAGGGTGCTGTCAGTATAGCCCAGTTCCTCCATCCTCCTGCAATATCTTTCATATAAGTCCTGATAGATTTTGTACTTTTCCTCCTGCCAGCCCTGCAGCCCGTCCAGTTCCTCAACCAGGTACTCATTTAACTCATCATAAAACCTGAAAAGCCCTGCCGCCAGTTCAATAAAATCAAAATAATAATCAATGCCCAGCTCCTTCTTCTCCTCCTCTGTCAAGAGTTCATAGAGGAGCAAGGTCCGTTTTTCTTCTCTCAAAAGCAGCCTGCCAGTGGGAAATAGTTTTTCTTTCAGATCATCCATGCTGATAAAAAAGCTCTGCTTTTCCAGAAAAGGCCTTTGATAATATTCCCGGGCCTTTCTTAAATTTCCATAGTTATCAAAGACATAAACCCGGGGCCTGTTATTATCAATGGACTTCTCAAATATATTTTCCTGATAATCAAGAAATTTAATCTGCATAATGATCTAAACTCCTATTTTCATTTTTTATAAAGATACAAATACACTATTATGTAAACCTGTCTGTATTATATCATAGTTAAAAGTATATTTAAATTTCTCAAAATTTATCACCTTTTACAACATCTTAAAATATATATAAATAGAGGAGATATAAATATATGAGTATGTAGATGAAATTACAGGAGGGGATAGTTTTGTTATCAAGGGAAGAGTTTCTCAGATTATCTCTGGAGGTAAACCTTTTCTTCCAGAGAATCATGAAAGAGCACCTCTTTTTTATAGAGACCAGTCTGCAGCCTGTGGAATCTGCCAGGATAACAGAAGCCGATCGTTTAAAAAGAAACTTTGAAGAACTCCTGGCCGAATCAGTAGACTATGCCCGCAGGATCAATTTATCAGAAGAGGCTATCCGCTCAAATGAATTCGTAACTCCATTCACCCTGAGGGCAGAAGAAATAAGTTGCAGGCTAACAGGGGCAAGTATTAATACAGATATATCCAGGAGAGAGCTGGCATTATTTAAAAGCCAGGAGTACTATAGTGAACGGATAGATTCCAATATCAGAAATCTCAATGCCAGATCATTAAGCCTGCTTGAAGAAGTGATTGATTACCAGAGGAATATCCTGGCTCTTGCCCTGCGTTGTGAAATATATACTACCCTGTATGCTGATCTGCTCTTACATGTCACCCAGGAGGCAGAATATTACCGGGAAACCTTAACTGCCCTGCAAAACAGGAGATTACCCCGGAGAACTCTCTGTGGAGAACTTAATTTCTGGAATCATATAATGGGAGATCATGCCCGCTTTATCGCCTGTATGCTTGATCCAACAGAAGTAAGACTTAAGGAAGCAGCGGAAAGCATTGCAGAAAGATTTGATATACTGATTGAAAGATGCATGAGGACACCGGAAAGAGAGATAATCGGGCGGAGCCTGGCAGCAACAGAAAGAGTAAGAAATTTCAAGAGAGCTGCCACAGAGGGAATACTGGCCTGTGAAATAAAATCCATCATGCTTCCACTTCTGGCAGATCATGTGCTCCGGGAAGCTAACCATTATCTCAGAATTTTGAGGCAATATTAATAAATCATTAAGGCTATTGATAATTTTTCAATAGCCTTAAAATTTATTACAAGTTCTATACCATATTTTCATATAAAAAAGGCCTTCTCTAAATAAGGAAGGCCTGGTTAATGTAATATTAATTTTTCCGCAAAATCTTCTCCATAGATTTCCCTTTTGCCAATTCGTCTACTAATTTATCCAGATAGCGGATATTCTGCATCGTTGGTTCCTCAATTTCCTCTACCCGGACACCACAGATTACACCTTTAATCAAACTGCGTGCCGGATTTAATTGGGGAGCCTCTGCAAAAAAGGTCTCAAAGTCTACCTCTTTTTCTATCTGAACATCTAACTCGTCCTGGCTATACCCTGTCAGCCAGCGGATAATTTCATCAACTTCCTCTTTAGTTCTCCCCTTTTTCTCTGCTTTTGAAACATAAAGAGGATAAACCTTTGAAAAACTCATTTTGTAGATTTTGTGTGTACTCATAATACACTCTCTGCCCTTCTGATAATTTCTTTAATCCTGCCGATCTGGTTGTTATTCAATGCCTTGATCGGTTCCTTGCAGACGGCTTCAATCCCTGTACCCATCAAGGCAGCCGCCTGTTTGATAGCCGGGAAAAAGGGCTGTGATACTTTATATATTTCCATCAATATACCTATCTTCTTACTGTTACGTGCAATGGTGTTAAAATCCCCGCCAACATAGGCTTGATATAATTCTGCAAAAAGAGCCGGTACTACATTGGAAAGACCACCTATCAGCCCATCCCCTCCAGCCAATAGATTAGGTAAAAAATACTCATCAAAGCCGGCATAGACAACAAAGTCCTTTTCCGGTAACCCTTCCTTTACCTGTGTAATGATTTCCCTGGTATTACTGATTGAATCCATGGTATCCTTGATTCCCTTGATATTATCAAAATCCCTGGCCAATTGGTATATCAATTCCACCGGCATATTTACACCAGTACGGTCAGGGAAATTATATAGATAAATATTTCCCTCAACATTTTCTGCAATCATTTTATAATAATTATACAGGGTCTCCTGGTTAAATTGGAAGAAATAAGGGGTAATCACAGCAACACCATGTGCTCCCTTTTCTACTGCGTACTGGCTCAGTTCAATTACCTCACCAATTACTGTTCCACCTGTTCCGATTAAGACCGGAACCCTGCCGGCTACTGTCTCCAGAGCAAAGGAGATAAAATCTTTCTTTTCATCCATACCCATGGCAAAAAACTCACCAATACTACCCAAAAAGAGTATCCCATTCACTCCAGAATCAATTAAATAATTAATATGCCTTTCATTGCCTTTATAATCAATTGTCCTGTCTTTATTAAATACTGTAATACTTGGTGTAATGATTCCCTTAATCAAATCAATCCCTCCAATATATTTACTGGCTTATGTCCGGTTCTTTCATAATATAAGCACCATTCATTCCTGAAGTAGCCAACTGTGTATACAGACCAAGAATACCCCTGGTATACCTGGATACTGGTCTTTCCCACTTTTCAAAACGCTCTGCCAGTATTTTTTCTATCTCTGCACCCTCTTTTTTCTCACCATTTATACCGACTATATTTAAAGACCGGTTATTTATATCAATCTCAATAAGATCATTATCTTCAACAAGAGCAATTGGTCCTCCTTCAACAGCTTCAGGGGAAACATGGCCTATAGCCGGACCCCTGGTAGCACCGGAAAAACGGCCGTCTGTAATAAGGGCTATGGAACTGGCCAGTTCGGGATCTGAGGCAATAGCCTCTGTAGTATAATACATCTCCGGCATACCGGAACCTTTGGGTCCTTCATAACGGATAATAATTACATCACCTGGTTTAATCTCTTTCTGCAATACTGCCTCCATGGCATCTTCTTCCCGGTCAAAGACCCGGGCTTTACCGAGTAAATAACGCATCCCTGCAGGCAAGGCAGAATGTTTAACAATGGCACCATCTGGAGCCAGATTACCCCGCAATACTGCTATGGCACCCTCTTTCTGGATAGGGGCAGTTACCGGAAAGATTACCCTGTCCGGATCAGGCATATTCTCCGGCCTTTTTTCCATACCCTTCAGATAGGGGAAATCGGCAAGAGACTCCAGGTTCTCACCCAATGTCCTTCCGGTTACAGTCAGGGCATCCAGGTGTAAATGTTCCTTTATCCTCTTCATGACCTCCGGTACACCACCGGAGTACCAGAAATATTGGGTTGGATACTCCCCGCTGGGGATAGTATTGACCAGAAATGGTATTTCTCTATGAATCCTGTCAAACAAATCTGCTTCCAGCTTGATATCCAGTTCATTGGCTATTGCCGGTAAGTGTAATAGAGCATTGCTGGAACCACCAATGGCTGCATGAACTACAATGGCATTTTCAAAGGCCTCTTTTGTTATTATATCCTTTACCTTAATTCCCTTTTCAACTAATTGCATCAAATAATGAGCTGCCAATTCTGTCATCTCAAGTAAATATGGTGTATCAGCCGGGATTAAAGCCGCACCAGGCAAAGCAAGGCCCAGGGCCTCAGCCATTACCTGCATGGTAGAAGCTGTACCCATAAACTGACAGGCCCCGCAGGTAGGACAGGCTGATAGCTGGGAAGCCAGGTATTTCTCTTTCGCTATTTCCCCCCTTTTATATTGGGCATAATAACGGGCTGTCAAATCAACAGTAGTCCCATCCTTGCCGGGAGCCATGGAACCGCCTGGAACATGTAGTGTCGGTATATTAATCCTTCCAGCAGCCATAAGATGGCCGGGCACTGCCTTATCACAGGAAGAAATCATCAGCAAACCGTCGTGCGGGGTCGCCTCAGCCTGGATCTCTACCATATTGGCTATCATCTCCCGGGAGACCAGTGAATAATTCATCCCATCATGACCCTGGGCAATACCATCACACATATCACTGACATAAAAGGAGGCCCCCTTCCCCCCTTTTTCGTCCAGACTCTTCATGGCAACTTCCACCAGTGTGTCCAGATGAAA
>JAAYRT010000092.1 GCA_012518635.1 Halanaerobiaceae bacterium
CAATTCCCATGATTGTAACAGCTATCGCCGGCTTCAACACCAGGGCTTTAATGTCAATTTTAAAATGAGTATATCTTCTTACATGAATTAGATTTAATAGGGCTGCTATAGCAAAACCGCAGACTGTGCCGAAGGCAGCACCTTTTATGCCAAAGCGGGGATTAGCTGTCAAAGTGTAATTAAAAAAGGCATTTATAAGTGCACCAATAAAAAGATTCCTGGCCGGTATTTTTGTCCTGCCTAGCCCATTGAGGACAGCCGAACTGGTTTCCTGTAAACCGATAAACACCACACTCCAGGCGACAATCCTCAAAATCCTCGCAGCACTGGGTACTGCAAAAATTATGGTTGTGAGAGGTTCTGCCAGGACATAAAGGCCTACTGCTGCCGGAAAGCTTATTAAGACAGCCAGGCGCAAACCAGATTGCGTTCTTCTCTTAACAAGTGATTTTTCCTCTAAAGCATAGGCTTCTGCAATAGAAGGGACTAGACTGGTAGCCAGAGAGGCAGTGATAATGGTAGGAAAGTTGACCATGGTCATGGCCACTCCTGTTAATTCTCCAAACAAAGCTATTGGTTCACTGGTAATATTTCCAGCCAGTAAACGCATGGGAACAATTATCGTATCTACTAAATTCATTAAAGGTTGTACCAGGGCCCCAATGGTTATAGGGATGGCCAGGGAAGCGATGTCCTTTATTATCTCTCTGGTTCCTTCCTTATCAGGATAATTTTCCGGGTCTTCCCTGACAAAAGACCAGATCTTTTTTCTTCTTTTATAGTATATAAAAATTAGTACAAAAAGTCCAGCAACAGCACCGGTCACAGCACCAAAAGTTGCCCCTGCTGCAGCCAGGCTGAGACTATGCCTGACCAGGATATAGGCCAAAGAGATCATGGTAATCATTCTGACAAATTGTTCCACGACCTGCGATAAAGCGGTAGGGACCATATCCTGCAGGCCCTGAAAGAAACCCCGGTAAGTAGCCATAATGGAGACAAAAAAGATGGCAGGGGCTATAGCCACTACAGGATAAAAGGCATCTGGCCCCCACTTAAAAATAATGGTTAAGGGTTTAGCCAGTAAGATCATCAAAATAGAAAAAAAGAGTCCCAGGGAAAATGATAATTGGCGGCTGACCCTGAAAATCTGAAAAGCCGCTTTCCTCTCTCCCCTGGAGATTTTATCAGAAATTAATTTAGCCAGGGCGATCGGAATTCCCGAGCGGGATACTACCAGTAAAGTGGTATAAACGGGATAAGCCACCTGATAAAGACCTATTCCTTCTGTTCCTATTATCCTGGTTAAAAAAATCCGGTAAACAAAACCCATTGCTTTAGCCAGCATTCCTGCTGCTGTAAGTATAGCTGCTCCCTCAATAAAACTCCTTCTTTTCTCCCCGGTCATAAATCCTACCGCCCTTTCATTATAATTTTCTATTAATTATATTGGACTATTTTCTAGCTTTTCCTCCAGGAAATAAATAATGTATAAGGATATATATATCCTTATATAAGTCAGCCTTCTTTATTACGATAACCCCCCGGCAGGGGGGGATAAGTATTTTATTGTTCCATCTGTTTGGCCAGAAAGGAAGCAGCAGTTGCAGCCAATTTCAGCTCCAGTTCCCCTACTTCCTTTCCATCTTCCTTACTACTTATTGCAACAACACCAATAGGATCCCCTTCAAC
>JAAYRT010000174.1 GCA_012518635.1 Halanaerobiaceae bacterium
AACTTTTTTAGAAGTTTTCTCAACGTCATTCATTATTTTAGGGTTCATTACATTTTCAAAAGGTTTCTTAAATACCACAAATTTAACAGTATTTTTCCAGTTGTCCTCTATTTTATTATTAATTGCACTAAAAACTGTAATAATAGTATTAACATCAGCTTCTTTGAAACTCCTAATGTATGAATTATCATATATAGCTTTAATCTTAACACGATCTAGTAAAAACTCTTGTAATTTAGTACCAAATCCAACATCCAACCAACTATTAGAAGTAATAAAACAGAAAACTCCTTTATCATTTAAAAGGCTCAAACCATGAATATAAAAATAAACATATAAATCGCTTCTTTTATCTAATTGTACTCCATATTTCTTTTGAATAGCTTTAACGAGTTTATCTTTATATTCCTTCTTTTCTTCGCTTGTCGGATTATCTTTTAATGGTGGTTTTATATTCTCCTGCCTAACATATGGAGGATTACCAATTACAATATCAAATCCTTTTTTATCGCCAAAAAATATTTCCGGAAAATCAATCTCCCAAACAAAAAAGTTCTTTTTTGATTGATTTATTTTCTCTTTAACCTCTTTGTAATACTTTAATTCATCATTAAGTTTTTCAATCTTAGCTTCTCTTTCTTCTTTTGAAAAACCTTTCAATTTAAATTTTGTTTGTTTACGATCTCCAAAGTCAAAAGGAGCTTGTTCATAAGATTTAATTTCTTTTAAACTATTAATTTGTTTTTCTAACTCATTAATTTTATCTTGAATTATTTCTTCATAAAATTCTATTTCTGCTTGTCTAATTTCTTTTTCAGAGTTAAATCGGGACTCTACTTCGCCTTTATAAAATTTATACTTTTCTTCACTTAGCTGTTTTAATTTACTCTTAATAGAGCCAATAAAATTTAAGTTATCTTCAAGAATTCCGAATGAAAAGTCTTTATCCCCCACTTCCTGAATTAAACTATCACCTTGCCTTATATTAAACGAAAGATTAGGAAGCAATGGTTTAGTTTGTAAGTATTTAGTATCTATATCTGTTTCAATGATAAGCTGAAGCCACAACCTCAGTTCAGCTACTTCAACAGCCCATTGCATAACATCAACGCCATAAAGAGAACGGCCAATAATTTTTTTCTTATCTTCAAAATCACTTCCGGGTGTATCATTAGTATATTTGAAACTTATTTTATATAAATCAAAGAGAACCTCGAGCATCCCTATTAAAAATGAACCAGACCCAACAGCTGGGTCAATAACTTTAACATTTTCAATCAATGTTCTAATATCTCTCCATAAACCTATTTCATGTATTTTTTTATCAATTTTAGCTATATCTTTATTTGTTTTTGAAAAAACTAACTCATATAACAAATCTTTATTTGTATCTAAATGATTATTAAAATATTCTACTAAGCTTCTTCTACACATAAAATCTATTTCTACTCTCTGACTATAGAATATACCAGCATCTCCGCGTTCTCTACTTTCTTCAGATACATTTACCAAACTTTCATAAACCTTACCTATCATTTCTGGATCAACAGCTACATCCTTTTCTAAAGGAGTATCCTCTTTAATTGTAAAATTATACCTTCCAAAGAAATCAAATATAGATTTAAAATGGATATCATCTATTTCATAACCAATCTTATCTAATTCGTTATAATCAAATAACCCACCATTTAAATATGGTGCTTTTAATAATATATCATTTATTTCATCAGAAAAGTAATGTTTAGGTTCAAACTTGTTATTAAAAGCTTCAAAAAATAATACCGCAAGCCATTGGCTGTAAAATTTATTACTTAAATAACCCACTTCTTTTTTATAACATTCCCAGTACCAATTTAAAAAGTCTTTATTATCATCAAGCCAACCTTTCTTCTGTATAAAATGCATAAACATAATTCTATTTAAAAACTGATGTGTAAATCGGTGAGCTTTATCCCGAGCTTTTTTAATATCAGATTTTTGACTGAGAAAATAGTCTTTCATTTTTTCAAAGATTAACTTATAATCATTATAGAACTGCTCTGTTACTGCATTAACATCCAATGCTGTACTAAGATGATTATATATTTTTATAGGATTCTCTTCACCTGATTCTAACTTCATATTTTTTAGTATATCTAGGGGAGTACGTTTAGGATTTTTTATATCTATCTCCATTTTAATAATCTTTGTTTCAAACTGTCCTCTACCTATTTTTTCTTTGCTTGATAGAACAAACTGATATTGTTGAAAATCTGTTGTCAATATAATAAAAGGATATCTTAATCGTCTTTCAAAAAACTCAGACAAAGATTTAATTAAAGAGTTGTTTGCCTCTTCTTCTACTTCTATTAGATATGTACGTAATGTATTATTATAATCATTAAGAATATAAATTTTTTTTACCACTTTTCTCTCATTTTGTCTTAAATTCAAAGTACCTGTATCTATCTCTTGTGGCTCTGAATAGCAATTAAAATTAAGGTAATTAAGAAGTTGAATTATATTTTCTTTAGAATTCATTGATCTTACATATCCTTCTAAAACATCCATATTACAACACCTCGTTATTATAAAAATAATACGTTTATTAAATGATTAATTCTATATTATCTTAAAATTTCCTTTATGAATATTAAAAATGATATATTACTGAAAATAATTTATAATTAAGCGAATTTCATAAAAATAAAGCTTGATTTTTCAAGATTTATGAGGGTATAAAAAAGGCTTCACCCCTCTTTTTCTCGAATATTAATAGTAACTAAACCAAAACACAAGAAAGAG
>JAAYRT010000093.1 GCA_012518635.1 Halanaerobiaceae bacterium
AGCAGAAAAACCTTCCTGCGCCTAAACATTTTGATCCTCCTTTGTTAATTTTTTTAATAATTTATTATTTTTTTTAAATCCACCACCCCCTATAATCTTCTCCTGATTAGCCATCTTCCTATCAATAAAATCTAACTGAGGTAAATATCAATCTTTTTTACTCTACCATCCCGTATACTTTCCGCATAAAGATTATCCAGCTCACATCTATTAATGGTTTCCACCTCGCCGGTATCCATTGTCAGTTTAAAGCCCTCAATTTTTGTATTATAGGTATCTTTCCTGGCAGGATTATGATAGACTATCAGGGTTTTCCCAAAAAGACAGCAGGCAAAAGCATTTTCGGGAATTAGGAATTTTTCCAGCTTGCCTGCCAGATAAATTTCTACTTCTTCCACTCCAGTGGTAAAGAAATCTCCCTTCAATACCGGTTCCGGCTTAAAGATTAATTTGCCCTTTCCAATCTTAAAAGGGTTAGTACCAAAAGCCATCACAATCCAGATATTCAGGAACTCTGCAGTAGACCCGCTGAGACGGGCTACATAACCCCTGCCATGGTTATCTGTATCCGGATTGGAACTGCTCATGATAAATGAACTATTTTCCAGGATACTCCGGCCATATATCTCAGGATCCTGAAAAGGAATCAAACAATCCTTCATTGCCTGGAAAAATTCTTCATACAGGCCCTTTTTAATTAATTCAAGGAGATATTTGTATTCCATATGGAGCCAGATGGAGCCATTCTCCAACCAGCCTGGAGTAAATGCCCTTGCCCTGCCTATATCATCAGGCATCCCAGATAAATCCCCATTTAATCTGTACATTTTCAATTTACTATCAAAAAGCTCACTCTTCTTTACCATTTCATGCAGTTCCCGGATGGAATCCTTATCCAATATCTTCATTGCCCTTACCTGTCCCTCCAGAAATGGAGGCAAGATAACCTGCTCAAATTTATTAATCCTGATATATGGATAACCTTCCTCAGAATATTCTCCGGTCTCTTCATACTCAATTGGAATATGATAATAATATGTAGAGTACAAATTGTAACCGGTTACAGCAACCTGCCCAAAAGCATATTCCAATTTCTGTGAAATATTTTTTAGATAATCTTTTAAATCAAATACACTAAAGTCTTCCTCTTTACCACTAAATCCATAAAACACCTTCTCCCGATACCTTTCCCTTAAAGTACTGGCCTTATCCCAATACTGGTAATTATTCCTTTTATCCATCCATATGCTGATAAGCTCTCTTATGCCTTCAATAAATTCCAATAGTTCTACAGGGATATTCAGTATAAAGTCCTGTCCGATATCATCAATCTTTTCAAGTAGAAAATCAACCAGTCTTTTAAGCTCCATGGTTTCCGGGGTAGATGAGCCAAATATACCGGGAAGACCATTCAAGGCATCATACCAACCTGGTTTATTGGCTTCCATCTCAATAGCTATACCATATGGATCCAGACTGGATACCTTATTTGTCACCAATGTTAATAACTTAACCAGTAAGTTGTTTCTATAAATCTCTCCCTTTCCATTTTCAGTGCGAAGACAATAAGGTAAAGTCTCCCTTGCTTCAATCAATTTTCTTTTATCTATTACTTCCTCAATTGAATCAAGCTGTCGGGGTCCCTGATCTGTAAGCAGGTACTTTTCAGAACGGGGTTTAATCCTCATATAACTGTCATGGAAGTAATAACTCTTATCCTCCAACAGAAGCTCCCTTAGCCTATCCGGATAAATAGCCAGATAAGTCTCTATCAGATCCAGGAGATAGGTCCAGTGATCTACCCAATAACCTTCTCCAAATTCAGCATCGATCATTGAGCTGGCTGAATGGGCTACTTTTTCGATAAACTCATCCAGTCCTATATCTAATTTAATTTTGTAGTCCAATATAAATGATAACAATTCACCGGGTGTAAATGGTTCTTTAAGCTTTTCTTTAAATATCTTTTCATCCTCAGGTCTGACATATTTACATATCTTAGCCAGTGCTTCTTCCTCCAGAAAGTATCTGGTTCCTTTGATCACCAGGGGATTGAAACCATCTGCCTGTATCAGGTTTGCAAAAACCTTTATATTATAATCTTCAAGATCTACATTAAAGAAATTGTCACATCTCCTGTTTTGATTGATATCCCGGTAATTCCCATTTCCCTGGGAATAATAGGAAGCTTCCAGATGGAAGAAGTTATAATCCCTTTCCAGATCGCCGTGTTTCCGGGAATAAATATAATGAATGGTTTTCTTCTTTATATTTGATATATTTACCGGAAAACCACCCCTTAAAATATTATCAAGATAGGTCTGGCGGCAATAATAATCAAATACCGGATAATTGGATTTAGTAAAAATGGTGTCAGTAATCTCCTGGTGAATTAACTGACACTCCCTCTCTTTTTCATCCAGGTAGGAACTTGTAACTACCTTATTTTTAATCTTATCTAATTTATCCTCAGTACTTACATGCCCAAATAATGAATTGATTGTAACTGATGAGCCTCCCTCAAGATTGACTTCACAGGCAGCCATGGCTGATGGGAACCTGTTTTCACCTAGCTGGTTTTTCTGATATCCGGCCAATTTTATATTTAAAAATTTATCCGGGAAAAGAAAAGCAGTATCCTCTCCGAAAATAATCTGTGGATCTACCAGAGGAGTTAATATGGTTTCTTCATCTGTAAAAGCCAGATAAAAATGACCTTTCTCCAGCTTCCTTACTTCTGGAGAATCGTCAGTACTGGCCTTAATACGGTAGAAAGGCATCTTGTTTTCCAGATTATACACCCTGCACCAGGCAGACATGGTTTGACTAACTTCCTTCAAGGCAATATTGGAAAGTCCATAAGGGATTATTTCCGGCAAACCATCCAGTATTTCAATCTTTCTTGGCTCATCCACCAGGTTCTTCACTACCAGCCGCCTCACAAGGGAAGGGAAATCTTCACCCGGAAGTACAAAATATTTGACTTCTATGGCCAACTGCTCTTCCTGATTCACTTCCTCTATTTTTAAAGAATAGGGAGTGATAATCATCCTGCTTTTAATCCCTGGACTGATTCCTCTAAAAGGTTCATAAATCTTGATTGAAGCATTTTCATCTATATATTTTATAAAGGTCCTGAAGCCTTTAAGCTGAACAGTCTGATAGGATTTATTTGCCGGTAAAAATTCCAGGATAGCATTATCCTTATTCTCAATCCCAAAACTTGCTATTCCCTGACCACGATTGACATAAAAAACCCACATCGGTATGCCAAACTTTCCAGCTATACCGGACAGAAAACTGGAAAATGTTTTTCCTTTCTGATAATTCTCAATAATAAATTCACCTTTTTTATTTATGTACATTAAATCCCCCTCCTCTAAATGTAACCGGTTACATTTTGCAGTATAATTTATTGACAGGATAAGTTCCGTACCTACCCTATCTTTCTACAACTTTCCCTTTTTATCAATTTAACTGGTAAAATAATAGGCCTATTATCCTGCTCTGGTTTATCAAGCATATTTGTAAGTAATTCAGCTGCAGAACTACCCAGGCTTTCTTTGTCCTGGGCTATTGTTGTTAGAGCAGGACGGACATACCTGCTGGCTTCAATATCATCAAAACCAACCAATGAGAAATCTTCCGGTACACTATATCCTGCTTCTTCAATAGCCCTCATAGCTCCAATAGCCATTATATCGCTCTGGCAAAATATAGCAGTCGGCAAATCTTTTAATTCCAGCATTTTTTTTACTGCCAGATACCCGCCTTCTTCTAAATAATTACCATCATAAACCCATTCCGATCTATATGGTAAACCAAATTCCCTCAAAGCCTCCCGGTATCCTATATACCTTTCCTGGCTGGTTTTGGTCGTGTTTATTCCCATTAACATACCTATTTTCCTGTGCCCCAATTTATACAGATATTTTACAGCTAATTTTGCACCGGCCCTATTATCAGAAATAACGTAAGTAGCATTTTTACCAATAATATCAATATCTATAAATACTACCGGTAAATCCGAGTTTAATAATTTACCTAAATCAGGATCATCCCCCATTATTCCCATTAGAACAACGCCATCAACCTGGCGGTCCCGGCATTTTTCCAGATAGCTGAAATTACTGCCCCATTGCCTGTTGGTAAAATATACGATATCATAACCCTTCTCTCCGAGATATTTTTCTAAACCGTAAATAACCTCCCTGAAAAAAGGATG
>JAAYRT010000013.1 GCA_012518635.1 Halanaerobiaceae bacterium
GCAGTAACCTCTTCTGTTGAAGCAGCTGTCTGCTGAGCTATCGTAGAAATATTCAATATCTCTTCTACAGCCCTATTCTTATATTCATCTATTTCCGTCATGGCATTATTTACCTGGTTTACTGCTTCTGTAATCTTCTGTAGGGAATCAATTATTCCCCTGAAGGCCTGGTCTGCTTCCTGGACAGACTCTTTCTGTTCATCAAAGATTACATTGGCACTCTCAACTTCCTGGACAGCATTCTGGGTCTCTCTGACTATTTCTTCCACTATGTCCCTTATTGTTTTCGTGGCTCCACTGGTCTGTTCAGCCAGGTGTTTTATCTCATCTGCTACTACTCCGAAACCTTTTCCAGCTGCACCGGCCCTGGCTGCCTCTATAGAAGCATTTAGGGACAGGAGGCTGGTCTGTTCACTGATTCCATTTATCAGGTCTACAATCTTACTTATCTGTAAGGCCTTTTCATTAAGGTTCCTAATATCATCCTGGACTCTTGTAAATTTCAAAGAAGAAGAATGGCTTTTTTCATTAAGAACATTCATGGTCTCGGCTGCACTTCTGCTAGTACTCCTTATTTCCCGGGCTACATCCAGTACCGCTTTAATATTCTCATTTACCCCGACTATACGCTGGGCCAGTAAGTCCATTATCTCTGCACTGCTCTGGGCCTCATCTGCCTGTTCCTGGGCACCAATACTGATGGTTTCAATAGATTCTGAGACCTGTTGTGCTGATGCATAGGACTGTGTTGATACCTCATTAATTACATTGGTATCCTGTAGAACCCTGTCCCCTATCTTGCTGGTGTTTATTATCAATTGCCTGATGTTTTTCACCATTTGATTAAAACTGCCGGCCAGTTTGGCTATTTCATTATTGCCCTTAAATTGGACAAGAGCTGTCAGGTCTCCTTCCTCAACCCTGCTCATCGCCCCCATGATCTCCCGCATAGGAGTTATTGTACCAATGGATATTAACAGGCCGATAAGTACTGCAACCAGGGCACATAATAAACCCAGAAGGACTGTACTTCTTCCAATCTGATAAATTTCCCCTAATAGTGATTCTACTGGTATAATACTGACTAAAGTCCAATTATTGTCCGTTGTTCCGTGGGCAATCAGTTCACCATCTATAGTATTATTACCGTTGCTTTCCTCCAGGTTGAGGAATCCTCTATAAGTAGTTCCCAACTCTTCACTATCCTGAGCATTTATTATTACCCGGTTTTCATTAAGGAGGAATACTTCTGCTCCTTCGCCAAATTGAGTATTGGTTATAATATCATTTATTACATCCCTCTTAATTACGTAAACAAGCAGACCCAGGGTTTTCTGAGATTGCATATGAGCAACCCTTCGCATGAGATAAAAATAGTTGTTGTTTTGATTATAATTAGTTACCCAGACAGGCCGGCCCCTGGCAGCAAGTACTTCTTCATAAAGACTGCTGCTGGTAAAGTCGGCGCCAAGCAGATCCCGGATATCACTTTCATTTATCTTGGAGTAAAAATGCCTGCCATCTTCTCTAAAAATAACTATTCCATTGATATCCCTATTGGCAAAGGAGACAGTATCGATTTTTTCTTTAACCTTATTAAATGTCAACAATTGCTCATAGGGATTGGAGAATTCTTCTATGTTCAGAAGATTGGCCAGTTCCTGGTCGCCAATAATCAACATCGATGATTGAACTATTTCCTCCAATTTATTCTCTATTTTATCGACCACCTGACTCACTATCTCCTGTGAGTAAAAGCCGACCTTTTGCCCGATAACTTCCTTTGATTCCTGATAAGTAAAATAACTAACAACTGTAAGGGGGACAATTCCAATTAATAAAAAAGATACAATCAGGATATCTTTAACCTTTAATCTGGTGATTCTAATCCTGAACCTTCTCTTCTTGTCTTTTTTCTTTTCCTTTTTCTTATTTTCTTTGTGCTTATTGAACTTAAATAATTCCTTCAACTTTTTCACTTTGAACCCCTCCTTCAATATAAGACACTCCCCCCGGGACTTATAAAACATATAATAAAAATACTAACATATA
>JAAYRT010000001.1 GCA_012518635.1 Halanaerobiaceae bacterium
CCTATCTGGACAGGGTTAACTTTAACCTTTACTTCAACTACAGCGTTTCTGGCTCCAATGAGCCCCAGTATACCTTTTGAACCTTCATCAACTACCTTGACGTCTGCCTCTTCTTCCTTAATCCCCAGTTTTTCCAGGGCAATTTCGATGGCTTCCTCAATGGTTTTACCTTCCTGCCTGATAAGGTTCATTTATTTTGCAACCCCCTTTGCGGGTTTTTTTTTCATCAGGAATTGTTGCAATACAGTCAGCACTGTCTGTGTTATCCAGTAAACCAGTACACCTGCAGGGAATCTAAAGCTGATAGCAATAATCATTATGGGCATCATCCACAAGGTTGCACCGGTCTGTGCAGTACTACCGGACATCTTGGTCGTCAGATAGGTCTGCCCCAGGGTGGCAATACCATTAATGATTACCAGAATGATGTCTGGTTCAGACAGGCTCTTCATCCAGAGAAAGCTTGTCTGGCTCAAATCCAGAGCATAAATAGCTCTATATAAGGGGAAGATGATTATCAGGGTCAAAATCATGGGTAAACAGCCAGCTGCTGGATTAATTCCCCTCTCCTGATATAATTTCATCATTTCTTCATTCTGTTTCTCTTTATTATCCTTGTACTGTTTCTGGATCTTTTCTATCTCAGGCTGAATTTCCTGCATTTCTTCCAGAGATCTGGTCTGTTTGGCATATAGGGGAAACATTAAGAATTTTATTATGACTGTAAAAATTATGATTGACAGACCATAATTCCCTACAAGTGAATTGATTCCTTCCAGTGCCTGTGACATTAAATTTGTTAACATTATATATTCCTCCTATTCAACCGGATCATAACCACCAGAATTCAGGGGGTTACATCTGATTATTCTTTTGATGGATAAGTAAGTTCCCTTTAGCGCTCCATATTTTTCAATGGCCTGTATACTATAAGCAGAACAGGTAGGATAAAATCTGCAGCTGCCAGGGAAGAGGGGGGAAATAAACTTCTGATAAAATTTTATAAGATAAATAAAGACCAGCTTCATTTTTTACCCCTCTTTCTCAAGTAAACCTGCTCTTTTTAATAATTTATCTACTTCCCCTCTTAATTCAGCATAATCCAGGTTTACAGCCGGCCTTCTGACAATGATAACGAGGTCATAACCCTTTTTCAGGTCAGTTTTCAACCTCATAATTTCCCTTAATCTTCTCTTGAGTTTATTCCTCACAACGGCTTTTCCAATTTTTTTGCTGATGGAAAAACCAAATCTATTGTAATCAATATTTTCCTTATTGGGGTAATAGTAAAGGACCAGGCTAAAGGAAGCAAGGGATTTTCCCCTATTATAGACCCTGCGGAAATCAGAATTTTTTCTTAAACGTTGTTTTTTATTCACAAAAAATATTAACCTCCATGGATTACAATTGCAAATTTAATTATATGTTATTTAATTTACATAGTCAAGAATATTTCACCATTATCATTTTTGTGGATAATTATCATTTCTGTTGATAATCTACCCGGAATCTGATATGATTAATATAAAAAGAATAAACTCCTGGCCATGTCAACACGCTATTTTCCGGGACATTGGCCAGTTTTTACCTGCTTTCCTATAATTAACACCCTGAAATGGATGCCTTTAATAGTTTTCCACAGAATCTGGATAACATATTTGACCCTTAATCCTCATTATACCAGCTTTAAAGGTATTTTTCACACATTACTTATCCACAAAACACATGTTTTTATCCACAAATTGTTGATAATCTACCAGGTTTGTCCCTCCTTCTGTGGATATTCAGAATAGATATCCACAGCTTTTTGTTAATAAGTTGTCAATAATGTTAATAACTTTGGCTTTTTCCTTATATATTAAGGGCTTTTTCTGTGGACAAACCTTAAACTTATCCACAAAACTGTTGATAAGTCCAGTGAATAAATCTTGATAACTCCTTGATAAGTTCAAAAGCTGCTTATTTGGGGAAAAAATAATTACCTTATTATAAAATATATATATAAATCATATCTTTATGCTTCTGGGAGGTTTTTTTATGTCTTTATCAAAGGATGAACTTACACATATCTGGCAGGAAACTTTAAATAAAATAAGAGAAAAGCTGTCTAACCCCAGTTTCAAGACCTGGTTTTCAGATACCAACCCTGTTAAGGTGGACGGGCAAAACCAGTTAATAATAGAAGTACCCAATGAATTCATTAAAGACTGGTTACAATCCAGATATGTAGACCTTATACGGGAAATTATTAAAGGTTTAACCAATAATGACTGGAATATAGTTTTCCTGACAGCAGAGGAGATTGAAAACATAAGCCAGCCGGCTACAAAGGTAATAAACAATACTGTCAATGAAAGCAAGGTGGAGGAAAAGAATTACAACGGCCTTAACCCTAAATATGTTTTCGATACCTTTGTAGTGGGCAATAGCAATAGATTTGCCCATGCTGCAGCCCTGGCCGTAGCAGAGGCTCCAGCCAAAGCCTATAACCCCTTATTTATCTATGGGGATGTAGGATTGGGCAAAACCCACCTGATGCAGGCCATAGCCCATTTTATACTGGAACATAATCCTGACAGCAAGGTTGTTTACGTTTCTTCAGAAACCTTTACCAATGAATTAATTAATGCTATTAAAGATGATACTACTGTAGAGTTCAGGGAAAAATACAGGAATATAGATGTCCTCCTGATCGACGATATACAGTTCCTGGCCAAGAAGGAAAGGACCCAGGAGGAATTTTTCCACACCTTCAATGCCCTGCATGAATCCAACAGGCAGCTAATTATTTCCAGTGACCGGCCGCCAAAGGAGATACCCACACTGGAGGACCGGCTGCGTTCCCGTTTCGAATGGGGCCTGATTACAGATATACAGAAGCCGGATCTGGAAACCAGGATTGCTATCCTGAGGAAGAAGGCAGATATTGAAAATCTGGAAATACCCAATGAAGTTATCATCTATATTGCCAATAATATTAAATCCAATATCAGAGAGCTGGAGGGGGCCCTGACCAAGGTCATTGCCTATTCCTCAGTGGTTGAAAGGGAATTAACCCAGGAACTGGCCCAGGAAGCCCTGAAAGACCTGCTTTCCAGGAATGGTGAATCCAGCCGGAAGATAGATGTTAATCTGATTCAGAAGATAGTCTGTGAATATTACAGTCTGGATATAGAAGATATGAAATCAAAGAAAAGGACCCAGAATATAGCCTTTCCACGCCAGATAGCCATGTACCTTTCCAGAGAAATGACTGATCTCTCCCTGCCCCAGATAGGTGATGAATTCGGCGGCAGGGACCATACTACAGTAATCCATGCCCATAACAAGATACAGGAAATTTATGATTCAGATATCGATTTCAAGACTACCATCAATAAACTGATAGATAGAATCAGGAACAATTAATACTGTTTATATCTTTCTGGATACCCTGTAGATTCTCTGTTGATAAAATGTGGATGAAAAACAGCTAATTTTTTTTGTGTTGACATGTGGATAAGTTTATACTGCCAATCAACATTTTTTCTACAGGCGAAATTAGCAGGATTGCAAGTTAAAATGCACTTTTCAACATATCTACAGGACCTACTACTATTACTACTGGTTTTAATTAAATATATCTATTACTATTAAAATGGGCATTTTATTTTACACAATGTGGATAAGTTTCAATTACAGGGGGTTTAGAAAATGAATTTTACAATTAATCAAAAGGATTTTTATCATGGTGTACAGATTGTACAGAGAGCGGTTGCAAGCAGGAGTACCTTACCTATCCTGAAGGGGATTTATCTGGAAGCTGTTAAAGACAAGGGATTAAAACTGATCGCCAATAATCTGGAGATGGGTATAGAGTACTGGGTTGAAGCAAATATTATAGAAGAAGGAGTATTCGTATTACCTGCTAATGAATTATCCAATATTCTCAGGGAATTACCGGCAGATGAGATATCCTTCCAGGTAGATGAGGGGAATTATCAGGCTAAAATCAAATGTTTAAATTCCAGGTTTACCCTGAAAGGTTATCAGGCTGATGAATTTCCACAGTTACCGGAAGTAGAAGGAGCTTTAAGCTTTAACTTTAATTCTCTGACCCTTAAGGAGATGATCGAGGAGGTAAAATTCTCTACCTCTACAGACCAGACCCAACCCACCCTTACCGGAGGTTTGCTGGTTTTATCCCCAGGGGAGATCAGCCTGGTGGCAACAAATACATACCGCCTGGCCCATAGTAAGAGAAAACTCAATGATAATCTAAATGAGCTGGATAAGGAAATAAAGGTTATCCTGCCAGGCACAACTTTAAATGAGTTGAATCATCTAATTGTAGATGAAGAAGAGGGTGAGATGAATATCCTCTTGAATGAGAGTTATGTCAGATTTAGCTTTAATGAGATTGTATTTATTTCAAGGCTCATTGAGGGACAATTCCCCAATTATAAACAGGTAATTCCAGTGGATTTTAAATCCTCTGTCAAGATAGACCGGATCGAGTTCCTGAATGCAGTGAAGAGGGTTTCTTTGATTGCCCGTCTGGATTCCAATGTGATAACTCTGGCTGTCAATAGAGACCAGATGTCCATTTCTTCCACCAGTACTGAGTATGGTGATGCCCTGGAGCTGGTCGAGATAGAGCTGGAGGGAGAGGAACAGACCATAAACATTGATGCCAATTATCTGATGGATGTCCTGCGGACCCTGAAGAACGAATTGGTCAATATCCTATTGATTGGTCCTATGAATCCATTGACAATCAAGAAATATCCGGAAGATGAATATATCTACCTGATCATGCCCATCAGGCCGGGAAGTTAGAGGTGGAGATTTAATTGAAAAAGGTGCAGATAAACACAGATGAAATAAAACTGGATCAGTTTTTAAAATGGGCCAATATTGCCAGCACCGGCGGTGAGGCCAAATACCTGATCCAGGCCGGTGAGATACTGGTTAATGGTGTTGTGGAAAATAGAAGAGGACGTAAATTAAAAATTAATGATATAATAGAAGTCAGAGACAGTGAAGAAAAATATCAGGTGAGTCGATAGTTATATGATTCTAGAAAAGATTTACTTGCATAATTTTAGAAACTTAAAGAGGGTTTTCCTGGAGCCTTCCCCTGCTATCAATATCCTGATCGGTGATAATGGGCAGGGGAAGACTAATCTCCTGGAATCGATTTATCTCCTGGGAACCTTATCTTCCCACAGGACAGCTAATGATCGGGAGATGATAAACTGGGATAAGGAAAGGGCCCAGGTTGATGTTCTCCTCAGAAAAAGGGATCATTCCCTTAAATTAACTGTTACCCTGGAAGGTTCAAATAAGAGGGTACAGATTAATGACACGCCTTTAGAGAAGAAGTCCGAACTTATAGGAAACTTGAATGTTGTTTTATTCTCTCCGGAGGATTTAAACCTGGTCAAAGGAGGGCCTTCCTACCGGAGGGATTTTCTGGATATAGAGGTATCCCAGGTCAGCAGATATTATCACCATCTCTTGAGTGAATATAGGCATGTCCTGAGACAACGGAATTTTTACCTGAAGGAATTGAGGGACAATTTTAAGAAAGAATACGGGGTTCTGGAAATCTGGGATGAAAAATTGGTTGAATTGGGGAGCAGGATTATCGAAAAAAGGCTGGAAGTGGTTGAAAAATTACAGATATTAGCCCGTTTGAATCAGCGGAAGATTACAGGAGGTAAGGAAAACCTGTCCATAGAGTATGAATGCAGCCTTGGTGAATTAAATCCTGATATTTTTTCTATATTCAGGAAATTATTAGTAAATAATAGGGATGAGGAGGTAAAAAGGGGTTATACCCTGTACGGGCCTCACAGGGATGATTTAATCCTTAAAGTAAACGGCATGGATATCCGGAAATATGGTTCCCAGGGCCAGCAGAGGACCACAGCCCTGGCTTTAAAGCTGGCTGAGCTGGAATTTATGAAATCAGAGAGCGGGGAATACCCCGTCCTTTTACTGGATGATGTATTTTCAGAATTGGACCAGAAGAGGAAGGATATCCTCCTTGAGCTGATAGCAGGCAGGATTCAGACCTTTATTACAGCAACGGATTTGAATATATTGGGGAAATTGAAGCACTCTGACTATAAGTTATTTAAGGTTAAACAGGGTTTTATAGATTAAGGAGTGAGGAGAAGTGTTCTTACACATTGGTTCCAATTATTTGCTACCTAAAAAGGAAGTAGTATTGATTGGTGATATGGATAGTATCACCTATTCTGGAATAAGCAAGGAATTTCTGGAGACAGCAAGAGAAGAGGGATTTATCATAGATTGCTCGGAGGGTAAAGCCAGGTCCTTTATTTTAACAGCAGAGACAATCTATTTTTCCATGATTTCATCAAGTACTCTGGAGAAAAGGATGAAGAAAATACCAGGCGAAGATGGGGGATTTTAGAATGGATAACAGGAATAATGTAAATTATGGTGCAGAGAACATACAGGTATTGGAAGGCCTTGAGGCAGTAAGGAAAAGGCCGGGGATGTATATCGGTTCCACCAGTATTGAAGGCCTGCATCACCTGGTCCATGAGGTCATAGACAACAGTATCGATGAGGCCATGGCTGGTTACTGTGATGAGATAGTGGTCAGTATCAATCCCGGTAATTCCATAACTGTCACCGATAATGGCAGGGGTATACCTGTAGAGATGCATCCCAAGATGAATAAGCCCACCGTTGAGGTGGTTCTGACTGTCCTACATGCCGGCGGTAAGTTTAGCAGTGATGCCTATAAGGTTTCCGGCGGCCTCCATGGTGTAGGTGTATCTGTTGTTAATGCCCTTTCAGAATGGTTAGAGGTGGAGATAAAATGGGCAGATGGTAATCTCTATAAGCAGAGATACAGGAGAGGTGTACCGGAAACCGGGCTGGAGATTGTGGGTAAGACAGATGGCAGTACCGGTACCAGGATAACCTTTAAGGCTGATGCAGAGATTTTCGATGAGCTGGAATATAATTATGATATGCTGGCCAAGCGCTTCCGGGAACTGGCCTTCCTCAACAAGGGTGTTAAAATCATCCTTGAGGACAGGAGACAGGAGGAAGAGGGACAGAACAAGAGGGATGAATATTGCTATGAGGGCGGTATTGTCTCTTTTGTCAAGTTCATGAACAAGAATAAAAATCCCCTTTTTCCGGAACCTCTGTATATAGAGGAGAGCGGCGAGGAGGGGGAAATAGAGATTGCCATCCAGTATAATGACGGTTATCAGGAGAATATCCTCACTTTCGCCAATAATATAAATACCCATGAGGGTGGAACCCATTTAAGCGGTTTCAGGAGTGCTTTAACCAGGACCATCAACGATTATGCCCGGAGTAAGGGTTTGTTGAAAGAGGATGAAGAGAATTTTACCGGTGAAGATGTGCGGGAAGGGCTTGCCGCCATTGTCAGTGTAAAACTTTATGAACCCCAGTTTGAGGGACAGACCAAGACCAAGCTGGGTAATAGTGAAATCAGGGGTTTTGTAGATTCGGCCTTAAGCAAATGGCTGGGCCAATTCCTTGAAGAAAACCCTAAAACAGCCAGGATTATCGTGGAAAAGGCCCGGAATGCTTCCAGGGCCAGGAATGCAGCCAAAAAGGCCCGGGAACTGGTGAGGAGGAAGAATGCCCTGAGTAATACAGCCCTGCCAGGAAAACTGGCGGACTGTTCTTCCCGGGATACTACCATGACCGAATTATATATCGTTGAGGGTGATTCTGCCGGAGGTTCTGCCAAGCAGGGCAGGGACCGTAATTTCCAGGCTATCTTACCCCTGAAGGGTAAAATCCTCAATGTGGAGAAGGCCCGGATCAATAAGATTTTATCCAATGATGAGATAAGGGCCTTGATAACTGCTATTGGAACAGGAATCGGGGAAGATTTTGATATAGAGAGGGTCCGTTATGGGAAAATTATCATCATGACTGATGCGGACGTGGATGGTGCCCATATCCGTACCCTCCTCTTGACCTTCTTTTACAGGTACATGCCGGAATTGATCAGGGAGGGTTATATCTATATAGCCCAGCCCCCCCTGTACAGGGTGAAGAAAGGTAACAGGGAGGAATATGTCTATGATGACCGGGCCCTGGAAGCTCTGCTGGAGGAGATAGGAAGAAATGGTATAACTCTGCAGAGGTACAAGGGTCTGGGAGAGATGAATCCAGAACAGCTGTGGGATACTACCATGAACCCGGAACAGAGGACAATCTTACAGGTAACGGTGGAAGATGCCATTACTGCAGATGAGACCTTCACCATTCTGATGGGGGATAAGGTACTGCCCAGAAGGCAGTTTATCCTGAAACATGGCCATGAAGTCAGGAATCTGGATATATAAGAATAGAGGAAAAGGTAGGTGTCTAAGTGGTGGATGGACTGAGTCAGGAAAGAGTTAAAAAAGTAGATATAAATAGTGAGATGCGGGGGGCATACCTTGATTATGCCATGAGTGTTATTGTCAGCCGTGCTTTACCGGATGTGCGGGATGGATTGAAACCAGTCCACCGGCGTATCCTTTATTCCATGTATGAGCTGGGAATGACCCCCAATAAGCCCCATAAGAAATCTGCCCGTATCGTAGGGGAAGTACTGGGAAAGTATCATCCCCATGGTGATTCTGCTGTCTATGATTCCATGGTCAGGATGGCCCAGGATTTTTCCCACCGCTATCCCCTGGTAGATGGCCATGGTAACTTTGGTTCCATTGATGGTGATTCAGCTGCAGCCATGAGGTATACAGAAGCCAGGATGTCCAGGATTGCCCTGGAACTCCTGAAGGATATTGAGAAAGATACGGTAGATTTCATGCCTAACTTCGATGAGTCCCTGGAGGAGCCGGTTGTTTTACCTTCCAGGTTACCCAATCTTTTATTGAATGGTACATCCGGTATAGCTGTAGGTATGGCTACCAGTATCCCGCCCCATAATCTGGGTGAGGTCATTGACGGTATCATAGCCCTGATCGATAATCCGGAGATGGAGATTCTGGATTTGATGAAAATCATCAAGGGGCCTGATTTCCCTACTGGTGCCCTTATCATGGGGAAAAAGAGTATCTACCAGGCCTATAAGACCGGCCGCAGTAAATTGACTGTCAGGGCCCGGACCAGGATTGAAGAGACAGAAAGCGGCAGGGCCAGGATTATCGTTGATGAAATTCCCTATCAGGTCAATAAGGCCCGCCTGATTGAAAAGATTGCTGATTTGGTCAGAGATGAGAAGATTACCGGTATCAGTGATCTCCGGGATGAGTCAGACCGGCATGGTATGCGGATCATGATTGAACTGAAGAAAGGTGAGGTACCGGAGGTTATCCTGAACCAGTTATATAAATTTACTGATTTACAGACAACCTTCAGTGTTATCATGCTGGCCCTTGTGGACGGTATGCCCAGAATCCTGAACCTGAAGGAAATAATGAACTATTATATTGAACACCAGAAGGATGTAATTACCCGCAGGACCCAATTTGACCTGAATAAGGCTAAAGAGAGGGCCCATGTACTGGAGGGTTACCGTATAGCCCTGGCCAATATTGATGAGATTGTAGAATTAATCAAAAATGCCCCTGACGGGCCGACAGCCAGAGATCAATTAATTGCTAATTACAGCCTCAGTGAAAAACAGGCTGAGGCCATCCTGCAGATGAGGTTACAGCGCCTGACCGGCCTGGAGAGGGATAAGATTGAGGAAGAATACCAGGAATTGCTCAAGACCATTGCCTATCTTACTTCAATCCTTGAAGATGAGAGTAAGCTGTTGGGCATAATCAAAGATGAACTGCTGGAACTGAAGGAAAGATATAAGGATGAGCGGAGGACAGATATCAGGGAAGAAGCGGTAGACCTGGAGATTGAAGACCTCATCGCTGATGAACAGATGGTGATAACCCTGACCCACCAGGGATATATCAAGAGGCTGCCCCTGGATACTTACCGCAGCCAGAGGAGAGGCGGTAAGGGGATAGTGGGCATAAATACCAGGGAAGGGGATTTTGTTAAGGATATCTTCATAACTTCCACCCATCATAATTTCCTCTTTTTCACCAATTACGGCAGGGTTTACAGGCTGAAAGTCTTTGAAATACCGGAAGGCAGCCG
>JAAYRT010000094.1 GCA_012518635.1 Halanaerobiaceae bacterium
AAAAGGTGATGAAACTACCGGTCTTTTTACCCGCTTCATGGGTTTGATACTTCCCCATAAGAAGTTATTGGTTGAGATATTTTTGGCCTCAGTTTTATATACTCTGATGGGACTGGCCGGTGCCTTTTATTTTAAATATTTGATAGACACAATATTGGTGGATGGTTTGATAAAAACACTCCATATTGTTTCAACAGGTTTTATTATTTTAACAGTTTTTAAGGTTTTAATGAATGCTTTCCGTCGTCATTTGCTTTTGTATCTCAGTCAGAAAATAGATATATCTTTAATACTCACATATTACCAACATGTTCTGGAGCTTCCTATGTCTTTTTTTGATTCCCGCAAAGTTGGTGAAATATTGTCCCGGTTGAGTGATGCATCAAAAATTAGGTCAGCCATATCAGGTGCTACTATTACTGTGATGATTGATACTTTGATGGTTATAGCAGGAGGAATCGTTTTATATATTCAAAGCCCAATTTTATTCTGGGTGGCTTCAATAGTGATACCATTTTATATAATAACTATCTGGAGTTTTAATAAACCTTTCCAGAGAATACACCGTCAAGAGATGGAACAGGCTGCAGATCTGCAATCATATCTGGTTGAGTCTATATCAGGAATGGAAACGATTAAGGCTTTCAATGGCGAAACAGCAGCCACTCTGGAGACAGAAGGCCGTTTTATAAAGTTTATTAAGTCGATTTTTAAAGCAAGCTGGATGATTAATTTACAATCATCTTTACAGGTAGCCCTGACTTCTATCAGTAGTGTAGTAATCCTATGGGTTGGCGGTTTGCAAGTTATTAAAGGTAATATAAGTATTGGGCAGCTTATATCCTTTAATGCTCTCCTTGCATATTACTATGACCCGATTCAAAATTTAATAAGCCTCCAACCTCAATTACAGGAAGCATATGTTGCTTCTGATCGCCTGGGTGAGATATTGGATCTGGATATTGAAAAAATCAATGAACGGAATACTATAAAAAAGGAAAAATTTAATGGTAAATTTGAAATAAGAAACCTACATTTCCGCTATGGTACCAGGGAAGAGGTATTAAAAGGGATCAGTTTTAATATAGAGCCAGGAGAGAAAGTTGCATTGGTTGGTGAAAGTGGTTCCGGGAAAACAACCCTGGTTAAGCTTCTCCTTAAGTATTATCTGACTGAAGAAGGAGAGATTTTGATAGATGATTACAATATTAAAGATATCAGCTATGAATCCCTGAGAAATCGGATAGGGTATGTTCCCCAGGATGTTTTATTATTCAGTGGCACTATCAGGGAAAATATAGCTTTTGGAATGAATAATGTATCTATGGAGGAGGTCGTTGAAGCAGCAAAGAAATCAAAGGCTCATGATTTTATCAATAAATTACCCTTAAGATATGAAACAATGGTAGGAGAAAGGGGTTCTAATTTATCAGGTGGTCAGAAACAGAGGATTGCCATTGCCCGGGCTATATTAAAAAATCCCGATATTCTTATTCTCGATGAAGCGACAAGTAATCTGGATACAGCTACAGAACAGGCTATTCATCAAACTATTGATCGGGTTAGTCAGGATATCACGACAATTATCATTGCCCATAGATTGAGTACAATCCTCTCCTGTGATAAGATAATTGTTCTTGAGGATGGTAAAATTGCGGAGATGGGTTCACATGAGGAACTTCTTGCCAGGAAGGGTAAGTACTATAACTTATGGAAGAGCCAGACTCTGGAGGCTAGAGAAGTGGAGGAAGAGGTCTCATGAGAGCTGAAATAGTGGATTTTGATCAATTAACAGATAGCAGGGAAATGCTGGAAGCCAGGGAACCGAATTTTATGGTTGTTTTTATCTATCTTGTATTATTTCTAATAGTTGTGGCTTTTATCTGGATGTGGTTCGGGGAAATTGACATAACAGTAAAAGCAAGCGGTATCTTAAGACCAGCTAAAAAAGTCAGTGTTGTCTGGAATATAAATGGAGGTAGAATTGAAGAAATAAATTATGTGGAAGGTAAAAGGGTAAAAAAAGGAGATTTATTATACGTAATTGATTCAGGTATTTATAAATTACAATGGGATATTTTAAAAAAAGATAGAGAGAAGTTAATGAATGATATAGATAGTTTAAAGCTATTAGAAAAAAGTTATCTGGAAGGGCGTAATTTGCTTACTGAGGATAATAGGGAGTACTATAATCGTTACCTGGTTTATCAATATAATTATGAGCAACTGGCTCTGGATTTAAGAAAGGCTGAAAGTATATATAGAAGGGAACAAAGGTTAAGCCCTTCTTCCACTACAAAGATCAGGCTGGAGGAGCTGGAGGCAAATTATCGTCTTGCTCAATTGGCTTTTGAGCGTTTTAAAAATGAGGTATTGATCAATATAAAAAATGAGCTAGAAAGTAAGGAGGCTATGCTTAAGGAATTAGAGGCACAAATAGCAGAGATTGAAAAGAGGATAGAACTAAATTATGTCAGGGCACCCATAGATGGAATAGTACAAGTATTACAGGATTTTAATGTAGATGATTATATGCCTGCT
>JAAYRT010000164.1 GCA_012518635.1 Halanaerobiaceae bacterium
CCAAGGAAAACTGCGTAAAATGTATTGAATAGTGAATAGTCTTTCTTAATTATAAATAGCACAAAAGCTGGCCCAGCAGTGATTACTAGTATTAGTAAGCCAATTAAAGTGGATCTAAAAATTAATTTTTCATCATAGATAACTTCCATGATTACCTCCCCTTTATTGTCTAATATACTGTTTTTTCTAAACCATGATAAATATCTTATTAATATCTACAATATTCAGATCGATAAAATGCACCTCTCAAAAATAACCTCTTCTTTATAAAAATGATAGCTTCTCATAAGAAGCTACCACTATCAATTCATCTACCTATAATTATAATACATGGACAATCTACAGGCGGCATACTATGCTACATTACCAGGTAATTTTTCCTTAAAATGGATAGCCAATGCCGAATTGTGTCTCTCCTGTACCCTGTTCGCTAAACCCATATTCTAATTTGATTATCCCAAACGGGCTGTTTATTCTAAGGCCCACTCCATAGGAGTAGTGTAAATCACCCAAATCTATCTTCTCTTTTCCCTCCCAGACATTCCCTACATCAACAAAGATTATCCCTTTAATTTTCTCTACAATAGGAACATGGTATTCCAGCTGTATCAGTAAAAGCTCCGTACCAGTGAAAGCATTAGGCTTATATCCCCGCAGAACTGTAGGCCCACCAAGACAGTATTTTTCCAGTAGAGAAAGCTCACCATCGCTAAAACCAGTCTTCAGGCGTACACTCCAGGCATGATTTTCTCCAAATGTAGGATAAAATCTCCGCAGGTCAATATTATATTTGGTAAAATCCTCATCTCCTCCCAGAAGCTGGCCGGCATATTCAATAGAAAATATATCAATGGCACCACTTGTAGGATTGAAAAAGTGATTGCTTGTGTCCCTGTCCAACTGGAAAGTTAAACTACGGGCTCTGGATTTATCGATTCCTGAACCAGTGGAATTATCACCCAAAAGTTCCATAATCGAATTCTCTATTTTGCAACGAATCAGGCCATTCCAATCTCCAAATAAATTATAACCTAAGCTGATATTGCCACCTTTTTTATTTATATTGTATTCATTTTCAGCGCCGCCACTGGTTATCTTACTTTTATAGCTCCGGTCATAAAGCCCTATTCCTAAAGATAACTCTGTACCCATTAACCATGGCTCTTGAAAACTGATAGAGTAATTTGTAATACCGCCAAAATCCCAATTCAAGGACAGTTTTTGCCCCCTGCCAAGAAAATTCTTCTCATTTATATACACATTCCCTATAAAACCATCTACAGAGCTCCAGGTAACTCCAGCACCATACTCACCGGTTTTGCCCTCACTGACATTTATAATCAAATTACAGGCATTTTCCAGATTACTGGCCATTTCAAAATCAGCACTAACGCTTTCAAAGATATTTAACTTTGCAATTTTCTGAAAGGCTTTCTCGATTTTTTTAATATTAAATACATCGCCTAAATCATCCTTATTATAAATATCATCTTTATTTTACCAGAGATTAGATGCTATTGTCAATAATTTTCAATTTAATTATGTTATATACTTTATACAGGTATCTAATTAAGAAAATTCACATAATTAGCTTGTGTCTTAAAAAAATATAAATATAATATTATAATAGTGGGAGTGTTTTCCCAATATTTTAAATTGCGTGGGAGGTTCAATTAATGCAAAAACATGTATTATTAAAAAAATTTATGATGATATTGGGGGTCATGTTTATGCTATCTATGAGTACATCAGCTTTTGCAGTCAATGAATTTGACGCAGAGGGTAGGATAATTGCCAGATATGGAAGCCCTGTAATCGATGGAGAAATAGACCCAATCTGGGAAACCGCCTATTTGTATACTCCTAAGCATATCAGCGGAAATATCAATACTCAGGCAAGCTTCAGGGTCTTATGGGACGACAATGCCATATATATACTGGCTGAAGTAAAGGATGATAAATTATCTGCCCGGTCAGCCACTCCCTACATGCAGGATTCAGTGGAAATTTTCCTGGATGAAAACAACGATAAGAGCAAGG
>JAAYRT010000095.1 GCA_012518635.1 Halanaerobiaceae bacterium
ACCATATTTAACATTGGCAATCGAGAATATTATCCTGAGAAAGATTATACAATAGAATGAAAATATGGGGGAGTCAGCTATGTGGCAGGTAGTTTTTATTGCTTCAAAAGAAGAGGCCCTGGCAATCCAAGACCGCTTGCTTAAGGAAGGATTTCTGGTAAAACTTGAACCCATGGATGAAAACAGTTATCAGATTAAGGTCCCTGAGTCGGAAGCAGAGGAAGTCTATGATCTCATCCATGAGTGGTTGTAGGAAATCTAAAATTTTGAGGTGAACTATATGTTTAAAGACCTTTTCGGCAAACCAAAATATGTTACAGTCAGAACCCGTACTAAACAGGAAAAAGAAGATATTTCCCCTGACAGCCGTCTCTGGACAAAGTGTAATAGCTGTAATCAGATTATCTTTAATAAAAAGCTTGTAGAAAATCTGCTGGTCTGCCCGGAGTGTAATTATCATTTCCGGATATCGGCAAAGGATAGATTGGCAATAACCATCGATGAAGATAGTTTTCAGGAATTCGGCCAGGAAATTTTCAGTACAGACCCCCTGGAATTTCCTGATTATAAAGAAAAACTGGCCACAGCCAGAGCCAGGACCGGCCTGGATGAAGCCATAATAATTGGAGAAGCTGCCATCAATGGATACCAGGTAGTAATTGGTGTCATGGATTTTAATTTTATGGGTGGCAGCATGGGTTCTGTTGTAGGAGAAAAGGTCACCCTGGCCATAGAGAGGTCCATTGAGACCAGGAAGCCCCTTATTTTAATTACCACTGCCGGTGGAGCCAGGATGCAGGAAGGCATGATTGCCTTGATGCAGATGGCTAAAACCAGTGCTGCAGTCAAAAGACTGGATGATGCCGGTATTTTATATATTTCTATCATGACGGATCCGACTTCTGGCGGTGTGACGGCAAGCTTTGCCTCCCTGGCGGATATTATTATTGCCGAGAAGGGAGCCCTGATAGCCTTTGCCGGCCCCAGGGTAATCCAGCAAACCATAAATACCAGCCTGCCTGAAGGGTTCCAGAGGGCAGAATTCCTGTTGGAACACGGCATGGTAGACATGGTCCTTTCCCGTCATGAGATAAAGGATACCTTAACAAGAATCCTTAAAATCCACCAGGTCGGGGTGAGTAATTATGACTAATAATATTCTGGATTTTGAAAAACCTTTACTGGAATTATCGGCCAAGATAAAAGAATTACAGTCCTTTATGGATGAAAAGGGCCTTGATCTCAGTGAGGAATTAATGAAATTGAAGGAACGGGCTGCTAAACTGCAAAGAGAGATTTATGCCAGCCTGAATACAATGCAGATTATCCAGATTGCCCGGCATCCCAATAGGCCGACGGCAAGGGACTATATAAATTATATATTCGACGAATTCATTGAACTGCACGGTGATAGGAAATTCAGTGATGATAAAGCCCTGATTGGTGGAATTGGTTTAATAGATAATCAACCCTTTACCTTTCTAGGGCACCAGAAGGGGAAGACTACCAAGGAAAATCTTTCCCGTAATTTCGGCATGGCCCATCCGGAAGGTTATCGTAAGGCCTTGAGGTTAATGAAAGATGCTGAAAAATTTAAGCGGCCTATCCTTTCTCTCATCAATACACCCGGAGCCTATCCTGGAATCGGAGCAGAGGAACGGGGCCAGGCAGAGGCCATTGCTAAAAACCTGATGGAGATGTCTGCCCTTAAGGTTCCCGTAATCGTTGTGGTGACAGGTGAAGGGGGCAGTGGGGGAGCCCTGGGTATTGGCCTGGGAGACCGGATTATGATGTTGGAATACAGCTATTATTCAGTATCTACTCCGGAGGCCTGTGCTGCCATCCTGTGGAAGGATGTAGAAAAGGCTGCTGAGGCAGCAGAAGCCCTGAAAATAACTGCTAAAGCTTTAAAGGGATTGGGGATAATTGACAGGATTATTAAGGAACCGGTGGGTGGTGCTCATCAGAATCCGGAAGAGGCTACCATGCTCTTAAAGAAGGCTGTTCTGGAAGAGTATGCCTCTCTCAGCAAATTATCTCCTGATGAACTGATTAATCAGAGGTATATGAAATATAGAAACCTGGGTGTATATAATAATGATTGGAACGATGTTCTGGAAGGAGAAATACTTAAGGAGGAAGTAGAATGAAGAAAATTGCTGTATTAACCAGTGGCGGAGATGCCCCGGGAATGAATGCAGCCATTAGAGCAGCTGTAAGGACTGCTATATATAATGGTCTGGAAGTTGTGGGAGTTAGACGCGGTTTTGCCGGTCTCATTGAGGGTGATTTCTTCCTCATGGAAACCGGCTCCGTTAGTGATATAATGCAAAAAGGGGGTACCTTTTTACTTTCAGCCCGTTGTGATGAATTCCTGGAGCCAGAAGGCCGGAAAAAGGCTGCTGACCAGTTAAAAAAACATAGTATCGAGGGTTTGATAGTCATCGGTGGTGATGGTTCTCTAAGGGGAGCAGAAAGCCTTTACCGGGAACAGGGTATAGCCTATATTTCAGTACCAGGTACCATTGATAATGACCTGCCCGGTACCGATTATACCATAGGATTTGATACAGCCATGAATACCATCATTGAGGCAATTAACAAGGTCAGGGATACAGCTACCTCCCATGAGAGGACCTTTATTATTGAAACAATGGGCAGGACAAGCGGCTATCTTACTATGATGGCTGGCCTGGCCAGTGGTGCTGATGCGGTTTTAATCCCTGAAAACAAGGCAGATATAGAAGAAGTCTGTCAAATTTTAATTGAGAGACAAAAACACGGCAGACTGCATAATATAGTGCTTGTAGCGGAAGGTTATAAAGGGAACTTCCGTACCAACCGGGATTTGACCGAGAGTACTGCCTTCCTCATCGGAAAGGAAATTGCCCGTAAAACAGGCCAGGATACCCGGGTGATTATTCTGGGTCATTTACAAAGGGGAGGTTCTCCAACGGCCATGGACCGGATATTGGCTAGCAAATTGGGGGCCAAGGCTGTGGAATTATTACTGGATGGAAAGAGTTCCAGGATGGTAGGTATAGTTGGAAATAAGATTCAGGATAGTAGTGTTGAGGATATTCTAAACGGCAAGAAGGAAATAGATCTTGACCTCTATAAGTTAAATGAAGTCCTGTCTATTTAATTCTGGGTTGTTTGTTATAAAGAGACTTTTTTGGAGGTTAACAGGATGAGGAAAACCAAGATAGTTGCTACAATTGGACCAGCAAGTGATAACAAAGAAACGGTTACCAGACTGGTAGAGGCCGGCCTTGATGTGGCCCGTTTAAACCTCTCCCATGGTGACTATGAGGAACACAGCAGAAAGATTGAAATAATACGTGAAGTAGAAGACGATACAGGCAAGACTATCGGTATCATGCTGGATACCAGAGGCCCGGAGGTACGCACAGGCCCCCTGGAAGAAGACAAAGAGATCTTTCTCTATACAGGTGATGAGATAGTTTTAACAATTGACGATGTAACAGGGACTAAAGAGTGCATTTCTGTGTCCTATAAAGAGCTGACCAAGGATGTAAAAGAAGGTTCCAAAATCCTCATTGATGATGGATTGCTCGAATTACAGGTCCTGGCTGTTAAAGGTAATGATATCCGCTGTAAAGTATTAAACGGAGGATTACTGGGTTCCTATAAGGGAGTCAATATCCCTGGTGTTTCACTGAACCTTCCTGCTCTGACAAAAAGGGACAAAGAGTTTATACACTTTGGTATGAAAATGGGTATTAATTTTATAGCTGCTTCCTTTGTCCGCAAGGCACAGGATATCATAGCCATCCGTGCTTTTCTGGACAATGAAGGGGCTGAAGGTATTTACATAATAGCCAAAATCGAAAACCAGGAAGGTGTCGATAATATTGATGAGATTCTGGAAGTTGCCGATGGTATAATGATTGCCAGAGGGGATTTGGGAGTAGAGATACCCCCGGAAAAGGTACCGGTAATCCAGAAAAAACTGATCCGGAAATGTAATGAGGCCGGCAAACCGGTTATTACGGCAACCCAGATGTTAAATTCCATGATAGGAAATCCCCGTCCTACCAGGGCTGAGGCCTCAGACGTGGCCAATGCTATCCTGGATGGGACAGATGCCATAATGTTGTCAGGAGAATCAGCCATTGGTAAATATCCTATAGAAGCTGTAAAGACCATGGACAGGATTGCCCGGGAAATAGAAGGCTCTGCTTTCTATCAGGAAACCATGTTCAATACAACACAAAAGAACAGGGCGAAGGTCAGTACAATTACTGAGTCTATCAGCTCAGCAACCTGCAAGATTGCCATGGAAATCGGTGCCAGGTGTATAATCAGTGCGACCACCAGTGGCAGTACTGCCAGGATGGTTTCCAAGTTCAGGCCCAATATCCCTATAATTGCGGTAACCCATGACAAGTATGTCAAACATTACCTCACAGTCTGTTGGGGCATTCATCCGCTCCAACTGGCAGTTAGAGGACGCACAACTGATGAATTAATAAGCAACTCCATCAAGGCAGTCCGCAGATATGGGTTGGTAAAAGCGGGGGACAGGGTGGTCATAACTGCTGGAACCCATACATCAGGTACTACAAATTTAATAGAGGTAATAGATGTATAATTAAGACAGGCATATAAAAATTAATCAATAATTTTAAAAGATTATAAGGAAAAGGCTTGTGAAAAAAACATATAAATTATACAATAATAAAAGAGGGTTTTTACACTTTATGTTGAATAAATAAAATTGGCTTGTCGAACCCAAATATTTTTACTGATATTTTGGTAAAATATAAAAACAAGTTATAAGTTATACTCTACTGTGATGAAAGATCAGGATAGAGTAAAGGCAAATAAGAAACTTGACCTATACATAAATTTTAATATGTTGAGTTTCTTTAGTCCTGAATTAATCACTTTAATTCAGGTTTTTTTAGGAAAAAATAATATAAGGAGGTACTGTGATTAATGGCAGACAACAAATATGTATACTCCTTTGGTAAAGG
>JAAYRT010000096.1 GCA_012518635.1 Halanaerobiaceae bacterium
CCCCGGCAAGCTGTTGGTAGAGACCTTTAATGATTTCAGCTGCCGCCTGGAGAAGTTTATAGAACAGGTGGAGAAGATTGAGGAAGAGGATAAAATAGATCTACTGGAGGAGTTTCTTTATATCTGCCAGTTGATGGGTATCATGGTGCCTGAAATGAAGGATACATACAGGGTCAACAGGGAGAGCCTGTCCGCTGTTATAGAGAAGTAAATTCCAGAGAAGTGAACCAGTGATATGGGAAATAGTAAATAAGTCCTGAAGAAACCGGGTCTATCCGGGTAAAAAGTTTATTCAGGTAAAGAAGAGAGGGGAGATATTGTGCTATCTCCCCTCATTTTTATAGGCACTGACAACACCTGGCGGATTTAAGAAAATACGGCCCGGTGCCGGCTTATTTAGCCGATGATAACAGTCTCTGATTTCTCCATGGATTCGGCGATGAGTCTTTCGATTTCCAGGTCTTTTTCTGCCTCCAGGGTATCCTTCAGGGTGGGCCTGGTCACCGGATGTTTGGGTACGAAGATGCTGCAGCAGTCTTCATAGGGCAGGATTGATGTATTATAGCTACCAATCTTCCGGGCAATCTGGATAATCTCTGTTTTATCCATGCTGATAAGGGGCCTTAAGACCGGCAGATTGGTTACCTCATTGATAACATGCATGCTTTCCAGGGTCTGGCTGGCTACCTGGCCGATACTCTCACCGGTAACCAGGACCAGATTCTTATTTTTTCTGGCCACTTCCTCCGCAATCCTGAACATCATCCGGCGCATGATGGTAATGGTATATTTGGGCGGGCATTTTTTACGGATTTCCATCTGGATATCGGTAAAATGATTTATGAAGAGATTAATCTTGCCGCTGTATTTACTGAGAATCCTGGCCAGATCAAGGACTTTTTCCCTGGCCCGGTCACTGGTATAGGGAAAGCTGTGGAAATAGATGGCATCAAGGGTCATTCCCCGCTTCAGGGAGAGCCAGCCGGCTACAGGGCTGTCAATCCCGCCAGAGAGAAGGAGCAGCCCCTTGCCGCTGGTGCCCACTGGCAGGCCGCCAATACCCGGGATGGATTCTGTGTAGACCAGGGCCTTGTCCCTCCTGATTTCCAGGCTGAGGAGATGTTCCGGATTATGGACATCTACCTTCAGTTGTTCAGGCCTCCTGGTATTGATATTTCTCAGGAGATGGGCCCCCACTTCCCGGCTGATCTCCGGGCTCTGGAGGGGAAATTCCTTATTGGGCCTGCTGGTCTCCACTTTAAAGGTAGCCGGGTATTCCTTTACCGAATAGTCGAAGACTTTCAGGGCCATTTCCTTTATTTTTTCTATCTCTGGTTCAATTATCGCTACAGGACTGATGGAGACAATGCCTGGTATCAATTTTAATTTCTCTATATATAGCTCAGGATTTCCTTCGATATAAAGATAGATCCGGCCATAGCTTTTTTCTATCTGATAAGCCCCTGTTTCCCGCAGGGCGCCTTTGATGTTTTCGACCAGTTTGTTGACGAAAAAGGAGCGGTTTTTTCCTTTAAGGCTGATTTCGCCAAACCTGACCAGTAGTGCTTTGTACATGATAATCCCCTTTCGTTTTTAGTTGTATTTATGATAAGCAAAATAAAGGACTAGAAAAAGGTTTTCAATTGTTTAGCAAGGCTTGCCAATGCATAATCCAGCTCCTCTATGGTATTGTAAGTAGAAAAGCTGACCCTGATGGTACCGTCGATTTGTTCCATCGGCAGGCCGATAGCCCGGAGTACATGGCTTTTTTCCCTGCTTTTGGAATGACAGGCAGAACCGGTGGAGACATAGACACCTTCTGCCTCCAGGCTATGGATCAGGACCTCGCCCTTGATTCCCGGAAAGGATATGTTCAGGATATGGGGTGCACCATCTTCCGGGGAGTTGATGATAACTTTCCTGTCTATTTTTTCCAGGCCCCTTATAAAGTGGTTTTTGAGCCTGTCCAGTTCCTGGTTATATGGATTTTCCTCTGTATAATCAGGCAGGGCATCCAGAGCAGGGATGAGGCCGGCTATACCGGGGATATTTTCGGTACCACAGCGGTAACCATTTTCCTGGCCGCCACCGGTCTGGAGGGCCCTCAGTTCTATCCCCTTTCTCTTATAAAGGACACCGATACCTTTGGGTCCATGGATTTTATGACCGCTGATAGAGAGCAGGTCTACCATGCTTCTGGCCGGCTGGACCAGCATTTTTCCAAAGGACTGGATACAATCTGTATGGAAGAAGGTATTCGGATTCTTTTCTTTGATGATTGTACCGATTTCAGCCAGGGGATGGATGGTTCCCAGTTCATTGTTGACATGGATGATACTGGCCAGGATGGTCTCAGGGGTGATGCTATCCCTTAAATCATCCAGGGAAATCCGGCCATAGCGGTCGGCCTCCAGGAAGGTAACTTCAAAACCTTCTTCTTCCAGGGCCAGAAAGGATTCCAGAACAGAAGGATGCTCCACTTCAGTGGTAACCAGGTGCCTGCCCCGGTTTTGATATTGGTAGGCAATCCCCTTGATGGCCAGATTATTGCTTTCAGTACCTCCGGAAGTAAAGATAATCTCTTCCGGGGAGACAGCCAATTTTTCTGCTATTTTCCGGCGGGCTGCCTTGAGGATTTTTTCTGCCTTCAGGCCTTTATTATGCAGGGAAGAAGGGTTGCCATAGTTATCTGTCAGGGTTTGAACCATGGCTTCAACTACTTCCGGCAGGGGCCTGGTAGTGGCACTATTATCTAAATAAATTTCTCTCATTTTGATCACCTTAATTTATTAAACTTGACAACTTGTATTATAACATAGAAATCCATTCTCTACAAAAAAATACCTTTCAGCTGCGGAAGTGTTTGATATCTTCAATAGTGATGGCTTTGACAGCCAGCATGATGAATAGATATATGAGGATAGTGATTAATAACAGGATGATTATTTCCAATTTAAAATTGAGCTTTAAAAGGGGCAGGAACCTTTTCAGGATGGGCAGGGCATAAAAAATTATTATACTGGCCAGTAAAGGTTTGGCAAAACAGTCTTTAATACTGATACTATATCCAATATTATCTCCGATGGAGATGAAATTAAGTATGGCAGTGAGGATTATCCCGAGTGAGATGCTGACGGCAGCACCACTGATACCGGGTAAGGGGCCGGTAAGGAAAAGGATACCCAGTAATTTGATACCGGAACCTATGAGCATATTTAACAGAGAGAGGCCGGGTTTACCCAGGCCGTTGAGCATGCCGTTGGAGACCTGCTGGTAATAGAGGAAAGTAGAGCTAAGGCCCATGATGGACAGGATTTTTCCGGCCTGGGGATAGGCGAAGAGGAGTCCGCATAACTCTGTACCCAGTCTGAAGAATATAACGGTAAGGGGAAAACCCAGATAGGTACAGATCCGGATGACATCCTGGTAATTGCTTTTGATTTTCCGGAAGTCTTTCCGGGTATAGGCATCGGCAATGGTGGGTACAAGGCTGGTGGTCAGGGCAATGCTTATCACTGTAGGCAGGTAAATTAGCTGTTCGGCCATACCGCTTAACTGGCCATAGAGGGAGGTGGCCTCTTTCAGGGTAAATCCTTTCAGCTGCAGCTGGCGGGGGATCAGGACGGCCTCAGCATTGAACATGAGGGAATGGGCCAGCCTGCCTGCTGTGATAGGCAGGGCCAGCCGGGCCATTTCCTTAAAGTCTTCCCGGTAATTGTGGTACAGGTTTTTCTGTATTTTTTCCTTATCTACCTGAAAATCCCTGAATAGGCTGTTAATGAAAAGGATACTTAAAAGGATGAAGGCAGAGAATTCGCCAATGGATATCCCCAGGGCTATACCGGCTGAGCGGTAATGGACAGCCTGATGGCGGAGCAGGGCCAGGAAGAGCAGGGTAGCCAGAAAGCGGCTGACCTGTTCTATGGTCTGGGCCAGGGCTGTGGGTGTCATGTTATGCATGCCTTGAAAGAAGGCATTGAAACAGGAAGAGAGGGAACTGAAGAGGAGGGCCGGTAATATGGCCAGGATGAGCAGGATAGTCCTGCTGTCCCTGTAGATTACTGTACTGATAAATCTTACCCCCGGAAGCATGATGGCAATAATCAGGCTGGCCGTACAGAGGACAAAAAGGAGGGAAAGCTTCAGGAGATTATAGCTGCCCAGAAGGTCTTTTCTGGCCATCCTTTCGGGAATCAATTTGGCCATGGCCATGGGAAAACCGGAAGTGCTGAGCAATAAGAGGGTCACAAAGAGGGGAAAGACCCTTTGAAACAGGCCTAAACCCTCATCTCCGGCCATCCTGACAATAATTACCCTTAAAATAAAACCGATGAAGCGGTTGAAGAGCCCGGCAAACATTAAAATCAGGGCACCCTGTAAAAAGGATTGTTTTCTCATCTTGACCTTCCTTACTTGTAATATTACCTGCCGTCCACACCTGTTTTATGATAAAGGTCTGTACAGGATAGACTGGCTATTATATATGTATTTATAATAATAAAAAAAATTCTACCCGGAAACCGGGCAGAATTGTATTTCATCGTTCTTGTCCCCATAAATAGGTCTGCAATTATTTTATTGGTTAGCATTGAACCAGGAGTTTACCGGTTTGCCGTTTTCGTATTCAATCCAGACCGCCTTACTGTCTTTATCCAGGGGAACTATGATGACAGTGCCTTCCTCAAACCTGGTATTCTGGTCCCTCAGGTAATTGGCCCTGAGGAGTGATTTGATGGAAATGCCGTTCTCATAAGCTATATCAAAGATATATTCGCCGCCCTTTTTCACTGTATAAAGCTTATGCTGCTTGAATAAGGCGGGGTTAACAGGCATCAGTAATCTCTGGCCGGTGTAAATTCCTTCATTTTTCTTTAAACCATTGATGGCCCGGATTCCCTCTTCCGGGATTTCATAAAATTCGGCTATGCCGGCCAGGGTGTCATTACGCAGAACCCGGTAATAGCTGTTTACCTGGCTGCCTGTCCTTCTCAGATAGGTGTATTTAGTGGAATCCTTCAGGGGTATTACCAGAACCTCTCCTTCTTTGATATCGTTTACATTCTTGAGGTTGTTGAAGTTAATCAGGGCAGATGTTTTAATACCGAAGTTTTCAGCTATCTGCCAGATACGGTCTCCCTTTTGTACCCTGTAGAAGGTGTAGGGGAGGTAATTCTGGTTTTGCCCCTTATTATTTTGCTTATTATTATTTTCCGGTTTTTCTTCAACTGGCTCAGCTCCCCTTAAGGGGACAAGCAGCTTTCTGCCAACATAAAGATCATAGGAATTCCTGATATCATTCAGTTCAACAAGCTTCTGGACTGTGGTACCGTATTTCCGGGCTATATTCCAGAGAATATCACCTGGTTTTACAGTGTAGTAAAAGTAGGCTCCTTCTGCCGGCCTGTTATCCTTTGTTTCTGCCGGGATCAGGAGGGTCTGTCCAATATAGATATAATATGGTGCCTTCATATTATTCAATCTTATAATTTCCTGAATCTCTACATTGTGGTCTCTTGCAATTTTCCAGAGCAGGTCACCGGTCTTGACAGTATATCTGGTATAATTTTTATTACCTGAATTATTTTCAGGGTTATTTCCCTTATTTTCGCCCAGGTATAGTTTCTGACCGATATACAGGTTGTTGGGGTCATTTAAATTATTTATCCGGGTAAGTTCTTCTATGGTGAGACCTGTCTTCTGGGAGATAGTCCAGAGACTATCGCCTGTTTTCACAGTATAATAATCTGCTGCCTGGATAAGCATGGTGGCGGTAACCAGGAAAATAAGCATTGCTAGCATTAATCTTTTCCTCATAATTCTTCTCCTTTCATTTATGATTTTTATTACTTTTGCAGTATAACATATGTAATCTTTATATATCAACTGTAATTATTTCCATTAGGTAAAAAGTAATATAATTTAAAAATAAGGCAGGATTTGTTTAAAAATTAGCGAATATATCTATTATAGTGAAGATACGGGAGGGTAAAAAATGGCTCAAACCATTAGGGTAGAGACATATAAATTAAGACCAGGAATGCGTGTTGCCAGGATAGTCGAAAACCAATTTGGAGCAGTATTATTGAATCCCGGTATGATATTGGATGAAAACGTAATAAATAAACTA
>JAAYRT010000161.1 GCA_012518635.1 Halanaerobiaceae bacterium
GCAGCTGGTGTTGGTTCGAGATTGGGCCGACCTTTTCCTAAGACTCTATCCAGATTGCCGGGTGGTGAAACTATCCTGGGAAGACAGATCAGGCTACTGCGTAAAAACGGGATAGATGAGATCATTGTTGTGGTCGGCTTCAAGATGAACCTGATTATGGAGTCCTACCCGGAGGTCTATTATAAATATAATCCAGTCTATTACATCACTAATACATCAAAGAGCCTTCTTAATGGAATTAAGGACTGTAATGATGATATTATCTGGTTAAATGGTGATGTGGTTTGTGACGAAGGGGTTATAGAACGCATCATAAGTTCTGAAGGTAATGCAATAGCTGTTACCCCGGCCCAGTGTGGAGAGGAAGAGGTTAAATATACGACTGATCCTGAAGGATACATTACTGCCATAAGTAAGACTGTAAAGAATGCTGAAGGAGAGGCTTTAGGGATAAATAAGGTTGTTGCTGAGGAGCTGGCAGAATTTAAAGAATGCCTGCAGCAATGTGATGATAATGACTATTTTGAAAAGGGAATTGAGTTCATGATTGAGAGGGGTAAGAAATTTAAGGCTATAGATGTATCTGAATATAGATGTATTGAAGTAGACTTTAAAGAGGACTGGGATCAGGTTGTAAGCTTGTTTTCCAAATGATGGAGGGATAATTATGGGAACTGTTTTAAAAAGAGATCATTTCTATTTAATGGAAGGACTATATACCAGATTAATTGTTAAACTGTTGCCTTATGTAGGGAAAACTTTCCTTACACCTAATATACTTACATCTCTCAATATCATAAATTCTGTAATTATTTTTCTGTCTATCTGGTATGGCAAATATTTTCTGGCAGCTATACTTGTGCAGCTTTATTTATTTCTTGATATTCTGGATGGCAACCTGGCACGATATCAGGGCAAGAGCACAAGAATCGGAGCAATACTCGATAAGATATCGGACAGGCTTTTTTATAATGGAGTAATAATAGTACTCGGGTTAAAAATCGAGATTAACATTCTGTGGATACTGGCTTATTTGGTGATTCATAATCTTTATGGAATTATTGCAACCTTTTATATAGTTCCCCATATTCGTAAGATGGATTCTTTTAGAAGGGATAAAGTAAAGCAGTATTTTATGGATAAAGGGATTATCCTGGGTATGGATCTTTCCAGTCAGGATTTGATAACCTCTGTCCTGATACTTACTCCCTATAAGGAATGGATAATTTATCTCTCGACCTGTTTATATGGTATAGATTTAATTTACCGCTTAATCGAGCTGCAAAGGAATATTAATAAACAGGTACATATTAAAAGGAAATAAGAGGTGTAATTGAGTGTCGAATATATTAATCACAACCATCGGGCGTCGGGGAGCATTGACTAAAATATTTAAACAGGAATTAAATAAAATAGGTGCTAAAGTAATCGTAACTGATAAAAGCCCGCTGGCTCCTGCCCTGTATGAAGCTGATAAATACTATCTAACTCCGGGAATCTATGAAGAAAATTATATCGAGACTATACTGGAGA
>JAAYRT010000097.1 GCA_012518635.1 Halanaerobiaceae bacterium
TGCTGACTGAAAAACAGAGGGAGGAAAACGGTCTGGAGACAGGGGAGCTGAAAAGGCTGAAGGAGAAATATTATTTCTTCCGCCATGTATTCAGCAGCAGGAAAGCGGTCATCTTTACCCTGAATAACCTGGAGGAGAATATCAGTTCCAGTCCCTTTGTGGAGGAACTGGTCTTAAGATATGATCTGGAGATTAAGGAGACATCCTTAAAGGCCGGGGATTATCATGTTATAATCGGAAAATTTTTTGCAAAAGGGAAAGAGGCTTTTAATAAGGGGTTGGATAACACTATTATTGAAGAGGACAAGCTCCATATAGAAGAAAATGATTTTCCGCGGGAGTTTTCCCTGGCTTATTATAAATATGGGATTTTAAGGGATTGTTATTATAAATTCTTCCTGGCCTGTCTTCATCGTCTGGAAGAAGAGATAAGGGAGGTCGGTAAAGAGATCAGCCCGGCCTTTCTGGGCAACCTGGTTCATGATTTGTTTCTTGAAATTATTAGAAAGACCGGTGGCCAATTGCCCCCTGCTGAAGACCTGATCAGGGAAACTGTAGAAAAGAAATTACAGGCCTCGGCCCTGAAGATAAATAATTATTACCGTAAGTATTATGAGGATATCCTTTTCCCTAAAATAGGGAAATCTATAGATAGCTTTTTTAAAACCATTGCTGCTAAAACAGGAGATAAGATAAGTGAAATCCGGGCTGAATGGGTACCGGAGGAAGCCAGGACCGATTATATTTATGAAAATGAAATCACTTCTATCTATCTTAATGGCCGTATCGACCTTTTTATAGAGGCTGAAAATAAATCTTATCTCATTGATTTTAAAACCGGTTCAGGTAATCTGAAACAGCTGGATTTCTATGCCTTATTGCTTGCTGCAGGAGAAAAGGAAGAAACAGAATTGGAGAAAGGCATTTATAATGTCTTTGAGGAAAAGTTTGAAACAGGCCGGGAGGGAACGGAACTGGAGCTCCTGGAGGAAATTAAAAAAACAGTGGAGGGTTTCTTTCAGGATGGAAAATATTCCTTTGAATATAAGGCTTCTCTCTGTATTTATTGTACAATGAAAGATATCTGCCGGGTGGTGAGAAGATGAGAAAAGTATTGAAAGCCAGTGCCGGTACAGGTAAAACCTATCGCCTGTCCCTGGAGTATCTTGCTGCTATTCTCAGTGGCTATGATTTTGAAGAGATTGTTGTGATGACCTTTACCCGTAAGGCAACTGCTGAAATCAGGGAGAGGATCTTCCAGCATATTGAGGAGATTTTACAGGATGGTGAAGAAAGCCAGGTATTGGAGAGTTTAAGGGGTATATATCCTGGACTGGCCTGTGATTTGGCCATGCTGGAGTCCGTATACCAGCAGATGTTGATAAATAAAGATAAGATCAAAATCTTTACCATAGATAGCTTTATCAATAGTATCTTCAAGAAGGCCATTGCCCCCTATCTGGATATCTATGCCTATGAGATTATTGATGAGAACAGTAATATGGAAATAATAGAAGAGGTTTTTAAGAGGATGCTGGATAATCCTGCTGATTTTTCTCTACTGGAAAAATTCCTGCAGGATAATACAGAAAGATTTATTGACAGTTATCTGGCTTTAATTGAAGAGATGTTGAATAATCGCTGGAAGTTTTTATTGATAGATTATAGAAAACGGGAAGAATTAAGGGTGGAGGGCCTTGCCTGGAAGCTGGATGAGTGCCTCAATATCCTGGAGAGTATCGCTGCCGGCAAGGGTGTAGAGCTGTCAGAGGGCTTTTATAAGAGGGCATTTCAATCTTTTATAAGGGAATATGGCAATATGGAATCAGTTCAGGAGAAGGAAGAAAGGATTATCAGGAATTATCAACTCTTCTTTAAAGATAATTTTTGGAATTCCAGCAAAATCAGGGGTAAAGATTATGAAGACTTGCGGGATGCCCTGGAGAGACAATATGAAGAATTTTTAATTAACCTGGCTGCCTGTATATATAATCAGGAGATAATTCCCTATGAAGAGGAGATCTTCAAATTTTCTGACCGTATTTTTCAACTCTATGATAGTATTAAGTTCAGGGAGAAGAAGTTTACCCATATGGACATAAGTAATTATACCTATAAGTATTTTTTTGAACCTGAACTGGCTTTACTGGATGGTGGTACAGTTAGTGAATACTTTTTTGAACTGATAGGCGGCAGGGTCAGGGCCCTTTTTATAGATGAGTTCCAGGATACCAGTATCCTGCAGTGGAAGATATTGAAACCCCTGCTTGATAGATGTGAGAAGGTAATTACAGTCGGTGATGAGAAACAATCCATCTATGGCTGGCGGGGAGGGGAAAAAGAGCTGTTTGCCAGGCTGGAAAGGATTCTGGCTGGGGAAGAAGAAACCTTAAAGATCTGTTACCGCAGTGAGAGGGAGATAGTGGAGTTTATCAATCGTTTTTTTGCGGATATAAATGAGGATTGGGATTATAGTCCGGTAGAACATCTGGCCAGAAAAGACCAGGGTTATCTTGAGTTTTTATTCGGTGGTGAAAGGACCAAAAGGAATACAGAGACAAAGAGTTTTGAAAAATTAAGCAAAGAGAAGCAGGAAGAGATAATCCAGTTAAATGAGAGGATAACTGCCGATATCAAAGGGGAGATAGCCAGAAGGATTAAGAGTTTTCCAACATATAATAATATCGCTGTTCTGGCCCGTTCCAACCAGGAACTGGCCGATATCGCTGTAGAACTGGATAGGGAGGGGATCCCTTATCTTCTGGAAAGTAAGGACAGCCTGTTGGAACATGAGGCTGTAAAGCCCCTGTATTTCTTGCTGAGCTTTTTACACTACCACGATTTTCTCGACTTGCTCAAATTCCTCCGCAGTGATCTGGTTGGTATTAACAATAAATGCCTGCGCTATATAATAGAGAACAGGGATATGGTTGAAGGATATTTTTTGGGCAGGGAGATAGAATTTAAGTTTCCCGGTTTGCAGGGATTATTCCAGCAAATCAAGGCGATGGAAGAGATGAATTTTCGGGAATTGAGTAATTATATCATCGAATCTAGCGGCCTTCTGGAGAGATATAAGGGGAACAGGGCAGCCCTCAGGAATATCCATTACTTTTTCCAGTTGATGAGGGGTTTTAATAGCCTGGATGAATTTATGGATTTTCTCAGGGAAAACCAGGATAGTGATGAATTAAAACAGCTGTCGGTAACCGGAGATAATGTGGTTCAGTTGATGACCATTCATAAGGCAAAAGGTCTTTCCTTTGAGACTGAGTTTTTTTACTGGAATATATCTCCAAGGGGCGGTAACTGGTCAAATAATCTGGAGCTTTATATAGAATTTGATGAAGAATATGGGGAAGTTGTAGATTATCTTTTGACCAATTCCCGTTATGAAAAACTCTTCGGTTATCTGGGGATTGATTTTGCCGAAAAAAAAGCCGGGAGAGAGCTGATAGAGGAGATCAATAACCTTTATGTAGCCCTGACCAGGCCGGAGAAAAACCTATTTATCTATATAGAGGGTCCCAGGCAACTGGATCCTGATGAAGAGGGGAGATGCTGGCGGGGCAGTTCCTATGAGTTCTATGAAGATGCCCTCTTGAGGGGTGCCCGGGTGGAGAGTCTCTGTGACCTTATTGAGCAGAAAAGCAGCGGGTATTTATCTATTTCTGAAGGAGAGAGGGAAGAGGAATTTGTTGCTTTGAATGATTTGAGCCCATATTTTGAACCGGCCAGAGTGGATGAGGAGTTAATCCAGGAGAACAGGTCGAAAAAAGATTACAGGATGAACCTGGAGAGAGAGATAAAACGTATTGAAGGGCTGGCCCTGCATTATTATTTGGAGTTTGTAAGATATAATCAGGAGGAAGAGAGAAGGTATGCGGAGCAGATGGTTCTGGCCCGTTATGGGAATATCCTTGGCCCTGGCAGGACAAGGGAACTTATTACCCGGGTTAATCTCTTCCTGCAGGAGAGGCAGGAGTATTTTGCCGGAGACTGGCTTGTCTTCAATGAATATGAACTGGAATGGAATGGTGAACTATACCGGATTGATCATTTGAGGGTCAATAAAGAGAAAAAGGAGATCCTTATTCTGGATTATAAAAGCGGGATTACAAGGGAACAGGCTCAACTTGACAGATATAAGGAGATAATTGAGGAGATGACAGGGGGAGAGTATGAGATAAGGACAGAATTTGTGGAGATATAATGAAAATATTAAGAA
>JAAYRT010000098.1 GCA_012518635.1 Halanaerobiaceae bacterium
ATCTCACTTAATCCGTCTTTATTACAGACAGTGATGCTGATAATCTTATCATCCTGAGTAGTGACAGCAGCCAGCATTGTATGGTATAGTATTTTACCACCTGCTTCCAACAGCATGATTTCCAGTTCATGTTTCATTGCTTCAGCATCAAAAGGAGTTACTGAATAGGTGTAACCGGTAGTATCGAAGATATGCCCCGGGGACTTACCCTTTTTCACCAGTCTATCTATCATCTCACCTGTAATACCCTGTACTACCTGTTCATCTCCGGCATGGAAAGTCATCATAGGACCTACGCCATTTGCTGTCAAAGACCCGCCCAGAAAACCATATTGTTCTATAAGCAAGGTATCTACACCCATTCTGGCTGCAGCTATAGCCGCTATGGAACCAGAAATCCCTCCACCTACAACTACAAGATTATATTTACCTGTCATAAGTCCTCCTTACAGATATATTTTATCGGTAAACCGCCAATTATGGTCCTGAGGAAAGAATTGGCCGCAATCTCACTTAATTGTGATATACCGCGTTTAATCTCCCAGAAAAGAAATTTAAAAACCTTGATTTTTCTTATACTGCTTACAGAACCTGATTCCCTTTCCTCCAGCACATGGAAAAACTCATGTAAAAGAAAGATATTATATAATCTGTTTCTATCAACCATGTATCCTTCTTCACTTAGTTTCAGGTATAAATTATCTATTTCTGAACAATAGATATTTATTGTTCCATCCTTCAGTAAGCATTCACTATAGATTGGGAGAGGGGCCTTGTGCCTTAAAAAATTGATCTTACAGTATTTCTCAATGTATGCACAGGGCTTGTCCTTATCTATTCCATCTGCCAGTACCTTCAATCCGGCCTCTTCTCCAGATTCAATAGCAAATTCAATCAGCCCGTTTCTCTCCCGGGAGGATATTTTATTATATAAAATATCTCTTTTTAATAAAAGCTGGCCTAATCCTGTCATATCCAGGCTGAGCTCTTCCATTTTTATTAACCCCGTTTAATAAAGATTATAAAGACAGCTTCATTTTCATCATAAGCATTTAATTCTATATTAGCCATTGCTGCAATCTGCTCCGTATCTATTAAACCTGAAAAATCCAGTATCCTGCTGCCGCAACCGATAAAAACCTTGGGGACCTCCCCGCCGGCATCCATATAAATAGTCCTCTTTTCCAGTTCATTTCTCAGTGTTTTATCCAGATTGGCTATGACTGTTGACACCACTTCTCCATCACTTACATTCAGCTTAATTACTCCCTGTCTGGTAACAATCCGCAATGGCCTAACCTTCTTATTAATCAAACCGAAAAAACTCTTTTTCTTTTTAATACTTCCATAGACCAGTAATCCGCTGGATTCGGCTAATTTTTTAACCCTGTCTTCTTTAGTTTCCATAGATAACGCCATTAATTCCCTTAATTCATCTTCCTTTAAATCCTTCTTACTTAAATCATTCTTTTTGAAATCTGTGGAACCGGTAGCAGTAGCTCTGACCAGATTATTTTTCTGATCAATCTCCACCTTTATTTCTACTGTATTTTCATTGGCCCCGGACTTCAGGATCAATTCTTTAGCTTCATTCCTTACCTTCATGATATCCTCTTCTGTTGGATTAATGATAGTCCTTTCCACCACTTCTTTTACCATGGCCAGGGCTACACCAATAGTAGAAATAACTTCAGCATTTTTTGCTATCCGGTATTTTAAATTCATATATTCCGCCAGATAGGGTACTACAACTCCTGCACTGCCCCCTCCGCCTACTAACTCTATGATATTCTTATCCAGCTCATAATCGCCAATTAACTCATCTACAACTACTTTGACTTTATCTACAGCCTTCCTGAGGACCAACTCAGCTACTTCTTCCACACTTTTCCCCAGGCTTTTTGCCAGCGGTTCATAGGCCTTATATGCTGCCTTGTAATTCCCCACAGCATAGCTGCCTTCTGGTACCTTTTTTAAAATATTGCTGGCACCGGCCAGGGTTAAGGCATATTCTTTCCCGTTCCTGCATTTTATGGCCAGGTAATCCGGATCCCCTTCCCTGGGCTTTACCTTAATAAGTTCCGGTTCAACTATATCTTCTTCTGATGCAAAGACTTCATAGGGAAGGCCAGCAATATGGGCACTCCTCGGGCCAACATCTACTATCTCCAGTCCTTCAACCACTATCATGCTCCCGCCGGCAATACCGACTGTGCGGACATCCAGGGAACTGACGAATGTTTTATGATTGCCGATTTTAGCATAATCCAGCATGACTTCCCCGTTTTTTATAACAGAGATATCAGTAGATGTGCCGCCGCTCTCCAGAAAGATTCCATCAGAGACCTGTTCATACATCAAAGCCCCGGCAACACCACCGGCAGGACCTGATAATAATGTTAATATCGGCCTTCTCTTCATCTCCTCTATTCCCATTACACCGCCATCGCCCCGCATGATCATCAGGGGGGCTTTGATTCCTGATTCTTGCACACTGTTATAGGTCATGTTTGCGGTTTCGATCATTTTGGGCAAAATACTGCCATTTATAACTGAAGTCCTGGTTCTCCGTTTAAGGCCGTATAACTTGGATATCTCGTGGGTTGCAGTCGCCGAAAGTCCTCTCTCAACAGCTTCCTGAATGATTTTATTTTCATTGGCAGGATCATCTACACTATAGGGTTCTGCAGCCACTATCACTTTTGTTCCCTGTTTTTTTAGATCATCAATTAAATCCCCTAACTGCCTATCCAGATCTTTATGATTGATAAAATAACTGGAGGATTCGATATATTTTCCTGGTGCCAGTTCTATTGCTTCGATCTCCGTATCACTTTTTGCCCTCATTCCTTCAAGACCAGAACCAGTGGCAACGATGCTGACTTTCTCAACATCTCCTTCCAGTAATGCATTGGTAGCCTGAGTTGTCCCGTGAGCAAGAAAGACAATATCATCAGGATTAAGATTGTATTCTTCTACTAGTTTTTTAATGGCTTGAATAATTCCTTTAGCAACTCCTTCTGCAGCAGAATGGGTTGTAGGCACTTTGACCTTACCGATTATCTCATAGCTTGTGTCATCTATTGCAATTCCGTCTGTAAATGTTCCTCCAACATCGATTCCGATCCTGATTCCCATACTTATATTTCCTCCTTAATCCTTATAAATAAAATTTAAAGAGGACTGGAAGACACCCGTCTTCCAGTCTTCAGCATATAACAAAGGGAGATGATACAGGGGAACGGTTCTCCTGTGTCAACACCTGAAGAGGTTCCCCTGTATCTACCCCTGTCTGCCCTATGCCGGCCTAAAAAGAATTTACAGGTATGCTACTCATTAGTCATATAATTTACATGTAGAATACCGATACAAAGATTATACCTAAAACAGCTATTACCCAGGCATATGGCAATAACTTCTTCAGTATATCAACCACATCAACATCCACATAGTTTGCAATCCAGACATTATGGGTATTGGTCGGGTCAGCTGTAATCTGGATACGCTCAGTAGATAACATAGCTCCTATAGCTGCCGGTGCAGGAACGATACCTATTGCAATCATTAAGCCCACAATACCGCTGCCCAGTCCCCACATGTTTAATGGGCCTCTATATAAAGCCAGTGGTGCCAGCACACTGAAGAAGATAACATAACCTAAGGTACTGGAAGGTATTACTGCCCGTAAGAAAGGACCAATAACATCTGAAACAACCGGATGGAAAACTGCATTCAGCAACATTCCTATTCCAATCATCAACATAACAGCAGGGGCAGCATCATTGACTCCTTCGTAAGCGGCTTTTGTAATCAGGTTAATTGTTTCAGCAAAAGATTTCCTTAAGGTGATTACAGCAAATAGGATTGCCAGGAGGAATGCCGGGATTACCGGTGTACCAAAGCCAATTACAAAAATCAGGGGGATAATTGGTGTAAACATGGCTAATTTAGGTACTTCTTTCTCATTTTCCCCATTATTATAAAATTGGGGCTTGGCCCAATACTTCTTCACACTGGCTTTCCTTAATTCCAGGACCAGGAAAGTCAAACCAGCGATGGCTGTAAGGCCTGCCAGTACCAGTGAAATAATCTTTATCACATCAAAGCTGGCCCCGGATAGCTGGGCGTAATATGTCCATTGTCCTACATTGATAGCAGCTCCAGTGGCATAGGCGAATAAGAATATCCCTGCTGCTGTAATACCTGGTACCCCTACAGATAGTAGTATAGGGAAAACAATACCACCGATCATGATAATGGAGCCTAATCCTGTCAGGGTGGTGAAAACCAGGGACATGGCTATAAACTATGATATACTGATTAATAGGGGTTTATCTCCACCAAGTTCAGCAGCAAATTTAATAATTGATTTAGATATACCGGTCTGTAACATAATCTGGCCTAACCAGGTACTGAAAATCAATACAGCATAGGCATCAGCCAGCCTGGTCGCACCTTTTTGAATTATCTGCGACAGAACACCATCATCGCCGCCAAAAGGAACACCGGCAATAATGGCGATACCGATCGCCATAATCGGAATAGCCAATAATGTAGGAATTTTTCTGATAAACATCAGGACTGCCAGGATTAAAAACAACGCTATAATCAGAATTCCATTTAACATGATTTTATCCTCCTCATATTTTTTTAAATTTTAGAAATATATAGATTCTTTTACCTATCCCCCTCCCCCTTCCCTTTGAATTTATACAATTTTCTATTTATTAAAAATAAATAGAAAATATTAAGACCAGCAATAATATGTTATTACCTATAATTACTGGTATGTACCAGTATATGTAAAAAAAAGACTATAGGGTATTGGCAGCTTTTTCTTTATTATAATTAACCCTGGTAAGCTTAACCTTTTCAGAATTATATAAACTCTGAATGTAGATTATTAAATTTTCTTTATATATCTTCTTCTCTATCTTCAATAACGGCGCATTCTGTTTAATGTTCAAGATTTTTGCCTGCTTCTTATCCGCAAAACCTATGCTGATATCTTCTATAACCCTGGTTCCAAGTTTCTCAATATCATCAACAAACCTGCCGGCAATCTCATTGATATAGGTTGAAGAACTCCATATCTCATCTATCCCTACCACTATATCGTCAAGTTTGGTCTTTCTCTCCAGATAATAAATTTTTAAGCCAGGAATAGAATCCGGGAGTTTTATATCTATCTCATCAGAAGATAACAATTGTTCTGCTATTGTTTCATATTCTAAAACGTTCTGACTATCTTCCTCTTCCCTGTGGGTAATATTAATGACCTTAATTAATTCTTTTTCTATATTATGTTTAGATACAAAAGTTCCTTTTCCCTGTACCTTAACTAAATAACCTTCATATTCCAGCTCTTTGATTGCCTTCCGAATGGTGGACCTGCTTAAACCAAACTGTTTCATTAACTCTCTCTCTGAAGGTATAATATCCCCTGGCTTTAACTCCCCTTCCAGGATACTATGTTTAATATAATTTTTGACCTGTAGATAAAAAGGTATTGTACTATCCATTAAAACCACCTCATCAATTCTCTGGAACTATTTTTATATATGAATATGTAGATTTATTGCACTCATGTAACTACTGGTACGTACCAGTTAAGTTTATTATATCAGTAACATAAATTAATGTCAAGAGTAAAAACAGCACAGGGGGACGGTTCTATTGTGACATTTTTGAGAAGTCAAACACAGCAGAACTATCCCCCGCGCTATTTTTCATATGACAAATGATACAACAAACGACACAGGAAAACCGTCCCCCCTGTGTCGTCCCTGTCTTCTCTGTGTCGTTTTAATCGTTTTCCAGCAGTTCGATAATCATACCCAGTTGTGGTATGGCATCTATGTAGGCATATCTGCCGCCGGTGTACTCCCCTGTCTGGACCAGGGTCATACCCTTCTCTTCCATGAGGCGGATGTGTTCCTTCATCCCCTTGATCTGCAGGGCTACATGGTGTATACCCTGACCGTGCTTGTCCAGGAATTCCTGCCAGGTACTGGGACCGCCTACAGGTTCAATCAGCTCCAGCTGCAGTGAACCCATATCAATGAAGGCTAATTTAGCCCTGGCTTCAGTGCTTTCACCCCTGTATTTTGTTTCTGCCTTCTCTACAGGATCAGTCAGGCTGATTTCCGGCATCTCTAGCCCGAAAAGTTCAACGAGATTAGCTGCTGCCTTTTCAATGTCCTTTACTACAACACCTACCTGAACCAGTACATTGTTTTGCATCTTTTCCATTTCAGCTGCTCCTTTCAATTGTCTATCAACACCTAATATTATAGCACATTTTAGCACAGAAGTACCGTCCCCCTGTGTCACTTGTGTCATTTCCTCACTTAATAGGTATCAATCAGGGAACGGATAACCAGGTTTTCCTTCAAAACTGCTACAGATAAGTTTTCTTCCGTTTCAACCAGTACAACCTGTTTCTTACCGGGATAGAGGTGGAAAAAGTTGTAACTATATCGTGCCCTATAATCTTTCAGTTCCAGCCAGGTCCAGAGGGCTGGTTTTTCAGCCTTCAGGAGCAATTTAAAACTATTATCAGCTATCTTTTCCACCTGATAAGAAATTTCCGGCTCCTTTAATTCCATGTGCTTTGGTCTGCTGAAAGTAACAAAATTCTCAGATACAGTTTCACCATCTACATTGAGTTCCAACCAGAGCATTAGATTACGGTTCCCATATTGTTCAACATAATCCGCCAGATGCAGGGTTTCCACCAGTGTATTTCTATTGGCAGGAATTTCTACTCCTCTTCGCCCTGCACTTATAGTATTTCCTGCTGGATCAGTCAGTTTCCAGCTGACCTCACCGCTAACTGCCTCTAGTTTATCACTGGTAACATGTAATTCAACAGTATATTTTTCCCCATCCTCCAGGCCTGTAATCAGCAAGGGGGCATAAAATTTTTTAGCCAAATAATGCAGGGCTTTCCAACGGCCATAATAATCTATAGAGGACCAACTGGCAACCGGCCAGCAATCATTTAACTGCCAGTAAAGGGTCCCCATGGTCCGGGGCATGGAACGGCGCCAGTGCTCAACGGCATATTTGATAGCCAGGCCCTGCAAGATCTGACTGGTCCAGAGCAGGTCTTCAAACTTCCCGGGCAGCCTGAACCAATCTAACATATAATGGATAATCGTAGTATTCCCGATAGGACTCCGCTGATGTTCTTCCATGATATAACTACTTATATTTCTATCTTCTGGTTCAGTATAACTATAAACCGTTGCCGGTTCAGGGAAAGACTGGAAGCCGAATTCACTTACGAAGCGGTGTTTACAGGTCCGGTACCATTCAAAGGGCTTCCGGCCATGCCAGACCTCCCAGAGATGGGCATCTCCCCAGTCCGGGTTGTTGGAATCCACCCGGTCGCCCAGCGGGCTATGGGGACTGCCAGGCCAATAGGCTGTCTGAGGCGAATATTGTTTGACCAGCCCGGGCAATAATTTATCAAAAAGCCTGCTATAATCACCCCAGCTCATCTGTATCCTCTCAGTATCCCATTTATCGGCAACAATTCCCTGTTCCAGTTCATTATTACCACACCAGAGAGCAAGACAGGCATGATGCCGGATCCTTTTTATATTATCGATGGCCTCAAAACGGACATTTTCCAGAAAATCTTCATCAAAGGCAGGATAAGTACTACAGGCAAACATAAAATCCTGCCAGACACAGAGGCCCAGTTCATCACAGATATCGTAAAAAACATCATCTTCATAGATTCCGCCTCCCCAGACCCGGATCATGTTCATATTGGCATCTGCTGCATCTTTCAGTAAAGAATAATAATCTTCTGCCTGCAAACGGGCTACAAAG
>JAAYRT010000099.1 GCA_012518635.1 Halanaerobiaceae bacterium
ATATTTCCAAAGGGGACTGGCAACAAAAAGAATTCCTGGCTGGCCAGGTAGCCATGGCCTCCTTCCCCTTATGGAATATAATTGATCCCAGTTTTACAGATGTTGTTGAATTTGAATATGGTATAGTCCCATTACCCAAAGGACCTCATGTAGATGATTACCAGTTCCCGGCAAGGCAGGCAGATGCTTTCTATCTACCTGTTAATTCAGCAAACCCCATGGGTTTAGTGGCCCTACATAGGTACCTTTTCAGGGCAGAAGAGGAAGAAGAAGGTATAGAAGAAATGTTGATCGAAGCGGCCCTGGATCAGGTTTCCTATGAAGTATTGGTAAGGGCTGTAGAAGAATGGTCCGGAGAGATGTATATTATGGAAGGTATCCTTGGTCCAACCTGGGATACCAGCTATCCTCTTGGCGGGGCTATCGGCAAGGCTCTTTATGAAGGACAGAGCCCTGCAGCTGCTATGGAGGCAGTTGCACCAGTAATTCAGCAGACACTTGATAAAGAATTTAATGATTAAGATTTCTCTGAAAATCCTGTGTCCCTTTTTAAGGGACACAGGTTACAAACTTTTAATATTATGGCCTAATTTTATTATTAAGATTATTATAATCTCTTTTTAAAGGAAGATGTGTTTAAAGAAGATGTTAATGTATCTTATTTAGAAGTTTTAATTGAAGAAGGAGGGGAGAAAGGTTGAAACTGAAAGATTCGTTAATAATTATTGCAGTATCTATATTAATGATTATTACATGGATTCCAGTAAAAGTTCAGGGTATGGAAATTATAGATATTGATTATATAGAATACCTGAACAGTATTGAGGACACAGCAAGACCTGGCTATGAAGTAATAGTCCCGGCCTGGGATTACGTGGATACAGATATGGAAAGTCTCCGGGTTATAGATGATCTGGCCGGTATAAAAGCCCTGGCTACTGGCGAAACTGGCTATGTGGAATGGGAAGTAGAAATTCCCCAAAATGGATTTTACAATATAGAAATCCAATATTTTCCCCTGGAAGGCAGAGGGGGGGATATTGAGAGAGCCCTAATGATAAATGGCAGGATACCTTTTGATGGAGCTAAATTTCTTGAATTCGCAAGAGTATGGACTGATGAATATGATTATAGGATAGATAATCAGGGTAATCATATTAGGGCCCCACAGAAAGAAGTTTTTATCTGGCAGACAAAACTCCTGGAGGATTCCATGGGCTATAGTTCTGAGCCTTATAGGTTTTATTTTGAAAAGGGCCTTAATAGAGTTAGATTAGTCTCTCGCCGGGAACCTATGGCTTTAGCTTATCTTAAGTTTTTTAAATATGACAACCCTTTACCTTATGCTGAAGTGATCAAAGAATATAGAGAAAAGGGCTATAAAGAAGTTGAAGGATTTATATATAAGGTCCAGGCTGAAGATGCTGTTTACCGGTCCAGCAAAACACTTTATCCGGTTTATGACAAAGCAGATCCCACAGTGGAGCCTTATCATCCTGCTCAGATACGGCTGAATACTATTGGTGGACAAAGCTGGAATAAAGCTGGTCAGTGGATAGCCTGGAAAGTTAATGTTCCAGAAGCAGGCCTGTATAAAATAGGGATTAAAGCCAAACAAAATATCAGAAGTGGTTCCTTTACCGTCAGGAAGTTATATATAAATGGGCAGGTTCCCTTTAAGGAAGCTGAAGAAATTCGTTTTAATTATTCGAATTATTACCGGATGCTGGTTCCAGGGGAAGCAGCGGATAATCCCTTTCTCTTTTATCTGGAGGAGGGAGAGAATACAATCAAGCTGGAGGTTGCCCTGGGAGAATTTGCCAACATGATAGCTGTTACCAATTCTGTTCTATATGAGTTATCCACTATTTACAGGCAGATTATCATGATAACTTCCCGTAATCCTGACCCAATGCGTACTTATCAGTTGGAGAATAAGATTCCTTTACTGGTAGAAAGATTGCAGGAGCAGAGCAGAACCTTAAGAAAATTGGCTATTGATCTGGAGGATTATACCGGTGAAAAGGGTGATCACATTTCCCTTTTAAATAGTTTTGCTCATCAGCTGGATTTATTGGCGGAAAGACCAGATGATAGAATCCCAAGGAGTTTAGGAGAGTTAAGGGATAATTTAGCTTCTCTCGGCAGTTGGATTTTAATGACTACTGAACAACCATTACAGGTAGATTATCTGGTTATTGCTTCTCCGGAAAAAGAAATGCCTGTAGCCAGCCCGTCTGTATGGCAAATACTGGTTCATGAAGTGAAATCCTTTATAGCATCTTTTACTCATGACTATAATCAGATAGGTAATGTATATGACGAGGGAAGAAGTATCAAGGTCTGGATAGGTGGTGGCCGTGATCAGGCCCAGACCCTGAAAACCATGATTGAGGATTCCTTTACTCCGGTTACAGGTATTCAGGTAAATCTGGAATTAATACAGGAAGGGGTCATATTGCCAGCTACTTTGGCTGGAAAAGGACCGGATGTAGCCTTATCCGTTTCACCTGCACTGCCTATTAACTTCTTCATCCGTAATGCCATAGTAGACCTGACAGAATTTGAGGATTTTCCAGAGGTTGCAGCCAGATTTAAACAGAGTGCTTTGGTTCCTTTTAAATATAGAGATAGTGTTTTTGCTTTACCAGAACAACAGGTCTTTCCAGTACTATTTTATCGTATTGATATTTTACAGGAGATGGGTATTAAGCTGCCTGAGACCTGGGATGATGTTATCTATGTAATAGCAGAATTACAGAAAAATAATATGGATTTTGGCCTCCCTTATTCCAATATTGAACAGATTGCAGTGGGAGGTATAGGAGAAGCAACATCTGGAGCTGGAAGTATTGTAGCCCATGCTGGTGTTTCGACTATGTTAATGCTCTTATACCAGAGTGGTGGTGAGTTGTATAAGGTAGATGGTATCGAAACAAATCTTGATTCTGAAGTGGCCATTGATGCTTTTACCAGGTGGACAGAATTATATGAATTATACAATTTGCCCCTTTATTATGATTATGCCAATTATTTCAGAATGGGAGAGATGCCACTATTATTAACAGGTTATACCTTCCGTAATCACCTGGAGGTTTTTGCTCCCGAATTAAGGGGTAAGTGGGGTTTTACATTGGTCCCCGGCACTGTTCAGGAGGATGGTAGTCTAAATAGAACAACACCTGCCCTTGGTTATGGTACAGCTAACCAGGGACCAGGAGTGATTATTATGAAGAATGCCAGAGATAAAGAGGCTGCCTGGGAATTCCTGAAATGGTGGACCAGTGCTGAAACCCAGGTGAGATTTGGCCGGGAATTAGAAAGCATAATGGGTACAGCAGCCAGATACCCCACAGCCAATATAGAAGCTCTTCAACTTTTACCCTGGAGGGTAGAGGAGCTGGAAGTATTGTTGGAACAATGGGAATGGGTTAAAGGTTTACCGGAGGTTCCAG
>JAAYRT010000100.1 GCA_012518635.1 Halanaerobiaceae bacterium
AGCATAATATTTTCTCGGTGAAGAAAGTATTATGAAAGTAGTGTTCCCCGATAGCTCAGTCGGTAGAGCAGATGGCTGTTAACCATCGAGTCGCAGGTTCGAGTCCTGCTCGGGGAGCCATTTTTTTTATATGGACATAAAAAAATTCCTGCAATATATATTCTTCCGACCAGAAAATGGACTTTTAATACTATATCAAAAAGCAGATAAATGTGATATAATGTTTAACAAAAGATGTTTCTATTGGTCAGGGAGGCTTTGGTTGATAATGAAAAGGAAATCTTATTTCTTTCTAATCTTCTTTACCTTGTTTTTATTAAATTTTCAGAACATAAATGCAGGAATTAAACTAACATATAGCCTTGATAACATTTATCCGGAAAGAGATTTATCCTTTGGTAATACTGTAATAGATTCTGTTGATCCTGATAGAGAATTTTCACTGAATAATAGTGATATCGAACTATATATACCTGAGTTTTATGTCCGGGGTGTTTATGTGACCGGCTGGGCTGCCGGTTCAGAGCGAATGAATGACTTGATTGAGTTAGTTGAAAATACCATCCTCACAGCCATGGTCATTGATATCAAGGACCAGGATGGATACCTTAGCTATTATTCAAGTGTACCCCTGGCCCAGGAAATAGGTGCAAACAAGCGGAAAATAAGTAATCCCAGAGCCTTACTGGAAAGATTACATAGCAAGGATATCTATACTATAGCCAGAATATCTGTCTTTAAAGATGATGTACTGGCAAGGAGAAGACGGGATTTAGCTTTAAGGATATATGATAGTGAAAATCATAAAATAATAAAAGACCCTTGCTGGCTGGATCCTTCTAAAAAAGAAGTCTGGGAATATAATATCATGTTAGCCAGGGAGGCAGCTGCCCTGGGCTTTGACGAAATTCAGTTTGATTATGTCCGTTATCCAGCCCTGGGTAATGGTCCTTTGATAGCATTAGCCCCTGAGTTGAGACCCAAAAGCTCATATATTAATGACTTTGTTAAATACAGCATAGAAGCCCTGGCTGACCTGGATGTGCCTGTCTCAGTGGATGTTTTTGGCCTGACTACATCTGTCAGGGGTGACATGGGTATCGGGCAGAATTTCCAGGAATTATGTGAAATAGTTGATATAATTTCTCCCATGGTTTATCCATCCCATTATAGTGAAGGGGTCTATGGTATCCCTGAACCAGACAGGGAACCATATCAGGTAGTCTATCGAGGCCTGCTTGATGCTCAAAAAAAGGTCAATAATAAAGAGAATTTTATAATCCGTCCCTGGTTACAGGATTTTTCCTTAAAAAGCCGCTATACAAAAGAAGATATCCAGGCCCAGATTAAGGCTGCGGAGAGCCTGGGAATAAAGGAATGGTTGCTCTGGAACCCGGGTTCCAGGTATACAGAGGAAGCAGTTAAAAGCCATCATTTTAGATAAAATGATGGCTTTTTACATTTTACAGGCCTTTTGAGAGTAAAATAAAATAGTCAAAAATAATTCTTGCATTTTTCTTGTTTTGTAGTATTATATATATAGAAGGTCAAGAAAAGTCAAAGTCTAAAAATATGGAGGTTTAAATCATGGCTAGCATTTCTGATCAAATAGAATATTACTTAAAAAAATTGATAGAGAAGTATAAAGGTGAGGTTGAGATTAAGAGAAATCAACTGGCCAATGATTTTAATTGTGCACCCTCCCAGATAAATTATGTCCTGGAGACCAGGTTCCCTCTGGAAAAGGGTTATGTTGTTGAGAGCCAGCGAGGTGGTGGAGGCTATATCCGTATTATAAGGATCAGGATAGAGTCAGGCAGGGAATATATTAAAGATCTGCTTTCCCGTCTTGGGGGGCCGATTTCTCAGGATGAAGCAGAAGCAATCATCTACCGCCTATATGAGAATGAGCTGATCGATGAGAGGGAAAAAGCATTAATGGAGGCTGTGGTTAATAAAAGGGTAATAGATGTAGGCTTACCCTACAGGGATTATATCAGAGGTAGAATCATGTTGGCCATGTTGGAGGTAATCCTTAAAGTAAATAACTGCAGGGAGGAAGAGGAATGATCTGCCAGAGGTGTAATAAGAATGTTTCTTCTGTTCATTTGACCAGGATTGTAAATGGTAAAAAGACGGAATTGTATCTCTGTGAGGATTGTGCAAGAGAGGCCGGCCA
>JAAYRT010000101.1 GCA_012518635.1 Halanaerobiaceae bacterium
CTGGAGGAAGCAGGGGAGAGGAGGCTGATGGCTGAAGAGACTTCTTTAAAGGCTGATATTTTAAAACTTGGTCATCATGGCAGCAAAAGCTCCAGTTCAGAGGATTTTCTCCGCCGGGTGGCTCCTGAACACGGTATCATATCTGTTGGTAAAAACAACTATGGCCACCCGGCAGCAGAAGTCCTGTCCCGCTGTACCGGACAGGGTATCAGGTTGTGGCGGACAGACCAACAGGGGGCTATCAGGATAAGGAGTAATGGTGTGGCCTATACCATAGAAGCCTATCTAAAATAACAATAATGAGCAGTACAATCCTGCTCATTATTGTTCAGGTCTTTATTCTGTTCTCTATGATGCAAATGAAAAATTATCAGGGCAGGTTAGAACTGTTGGTTATTGGTCTGTTGAGGATTCACCTGGCCGGCCAGGGAATTCTCATAGGCTTCCACCATCTTTCTGACCATATGTCCGCCTATGGCTCCAGTATCTCTGGTAGTATAATTCCCCCAATAGCCATCCTGTGGGATTGAAATCCCCAGCTCCTGCGCGGTTTCATATTTAAATTTTTCCATGGCCTGGGCGGCCAGTGGATTTACCAGGGTATTTCTCTTTTGTCCGGTTCCCATCAAGCTACACCTCCTTAATAACTGTGTACTAATATTTTTTTCAACTTTATACTGCCCTATACTGGTAGTATATAGTAATGGAGGACGGGATTATCTCCCGTCCCCGGATCTATAATTATCTACCTGTCAGGATTGGCCATCTCATCCTCTACCTTTTCAATCATTTTCTTAACCATGGTCCCACCAATCTTACCTACCTCTCTGGTAGTTAATTCGCCCCATCCGCGTGTATTAATCTTTTCCATTAGACCCAATTCACCGGCAACCTCATATTTAAAACGGTCCAGGGCTTCTCTGGCTAGAGGATTGACAATCCGGTTTTTACCGATTAATTTTCACCTCCTGACAAGTAGTCCATTAATATAATTTGCAGTTTATAATTAATTTATGTTACTATGAATATGGTAATAGTTAAAAGATATGCAAAAAAGGTGGGAATAGGTATGGATGCTTTGGCTGGTATATTGAAAAAATCAATGCAGGAATTAAAACCCTTATATATTATTGCCAGTGAAGACAGGTATATTCTCAGTGATTTTAAGGATAAATTTGTGGATAAATTTGTAGATGATGCCAGCAGGGATTTTAATTTAAGCTATCTGGAGGAAGATGAAACAGAGGATTTTCCCGTATTCTTAAAAAACCAGGCTAATACACCGCCAATTTTTGCTGACAGGAGATTCATCATAGCCCGGACTGCCAGTTATTTTACAGGGAAAGAAAAAAAAGAGGAGCTGCTTATCTCCTTATTCAATAATTTTCCTGAAACGACAATTATGCTGATTCTGGTGGATGGTAAAATTGATCAGAGACTGAAATTGGTTGATGCAGCCAAAAAAACAGGTGAAGTTTTGACTGTCTCAGCACCTAGATTTGCTGAACTGGATAAATGGATCCTCAATGAGTTTAAGAAAAGAGGCAAAGATATTGAATTTGAAGGAGTTAAGTTCTTAGAGCAGATTTTCAGCAATAATCTGCAGAGACTGGAAAGTGAGATAGAAAAGATTGCCCTATATAAGGTGGATAAGCAAAAAATCTCCCTGGCAGATCTTCTGGCGATTATCAGTAAAGACAAATTACTGGAGGATAGCCTGGTCTTTAATTTAACAGATGCCCTTTTACAGGGAAATAAAGCAGCAGCTGTCAGGGAACTGAAACAGATGCTGGATGGAGGTGCCATTCCACTGGC
>JAAYRT010000102.1 GCA_012518635.1 Halanaerobiaceae bacterium
TAAATTAAAAAATATAAAAATTCAGGATGCTGACATGCTTTTTTGTCCACTACTTTTGAAAAAAATGTATTCTATTCACAAAAACCGACGAAAGAAAATAATATATAATACTCCTGAATATTCTCTGCTTATTGAAATCCAATGATAAAGGAGGGGTACCATGCCTGAAAAAGAAAACCAGAGAATACCGGAATCAGGCAGACGGATGAGACTTGCCCATGCCTATATCCCCTGGCAGCATTTCAAAAATAGTTATCCACCGGCAGAAGCCTTGAGAAGGGGAACACTGTTCCCTGAATTATATATGCCCTACAGGCCAGGCAGGCGGGGTTACTATTAATAATGGGAGGTGTTATCATGACAGGCAGAAGGCGACCTGACAGGATCAATCTGCCTTTATTAAAGGATATTATGGCCCATAACTTTGTCAATGTAGAGGCTGTCCTATTTTTAAATACTCATCCCGATTGCCAGGAAATGTTGAAACTGCATAATCAAAATGCAGAAAAATACCACAGATTGGTGGAAGAATATCAGCGTAACTATGGCCCCCTATATTCTAACTACCCTGATGCTGAGCTACCCTGGAGATGGATCAATGATCCCTGGCCATGGGAAATCGACTATCGTCGTTGAAAGGAGGTATAAACATGTGGGAATATAAGAAATTTCTGGAGTTTCCTGCAGATGTGACGAGGAAGGATCCTGATCTGGCCGCCCTGATAGTCACACAGTTTGGGGGGCCGGATGGAGAATTATCAGCTTCTTTAAGGTATCTATCCCAGATGTATACAATGCCTATCCCGGAGGCAAAGGCTACCTTAAATAATATTGGCACTGAGGAACTGGCTCATTTTGAAATAATCGGTACCCTTGTCTATAAACTGGTCTCCGGCGTCCCGGCTGATGTCATAAAACAGACCAGGTTTGCACCCCACTATGCCAAATGGGGAAGGGCCAATTTCCCCGAAGATTCTTCCGGCAATCCATTCATAAGTGCCTTTTTTGCTTCCCATGAAGATCCTATCGCTTCCATCACAGAAGACCTGGCAGCAGAACAGAAAGCCCGGGCTGTTTATGAGTATTTACTGGATATGACAGATGATCCGGCCATTATAGATACCCTGGCCTTTCTCCGCCAGAGAGAAATAATCCATTTTCAACGTTTTGGTGAAATACTAAATCTCTTATATGATTTTCAGGAAAAACATCCGGATAGGTATCCAGGATTCTAAAAACTATATAACCAGAAAACACCGTAAATAAACTGGAAAAGAGCTATCTTCCCCCGATAGCTCTTTTTACTATTCCTGAACTATTCTAATTTTTTATTATTGGCAAATACGCCCTTTAAACCATTTGCTGTTGACTGGAAAGCTCCAAGGACCTGATTAAGTTTATTTAACTCCTGGTCAAATAACTGAAAATAAGCGTTAAAGGTATTCTGGTTTCCCAGGATCAGTAGGATTAATATTAAAAACAAAAGAAAATCCAGGCTGCTGACATTATCTGTATAATTGACATTGTCTGTAGCCACATTTTCACCTCCTTATAAATACCTTTTATATATGATACGTAAAGAAAAAGGCCTTTGTTACAGAAATTGCTGCCGGGATTTTAACTGGTTGACCAGAAGAGTCCTTAAAAACATATAAGCCAGGATATTCTAATCCTGGCTTATGATAATGACAATACAATTATATTATAAATTATAAATAAATTATTGCTGCACCAGAGAATTCTGGTAGGCTTCAATCATCTTTCTAACCATATGCCCGCCGATAGCACCAGTATCACGGGTAGTCATATTGCCATAATAACCACTCTGGGGAATCTGGATACCAAGCTCATTCGCCACTTCATACTTAAATTTCTCCATTGCCTGTGCTGCCAGTGGATTGATCAAGGTATTTCTTTTTTGTCCCAGACCCATCAATGTCACTCCTTTATAATATTTTACTATCCTCAAGGATAGCATTTTTATTATATGGAGTTATAAAAGATTAATGCTAGTACTATCTGGATAGAGTGGTATATAAATCTATGCACCAGTACCAGCTAAATAATCAATAAATTGTTTTGCTGTCCTGCCAGAACGCCCGTGATGCCATTTCTCCCATTTCAGGGCCTCTTCCACCAGTACATCTTCTGGAATATAAAGATTGTTTCTGGCAGCCAGACCTTTGACTATTTCCAGATATTCCTCCTGATCAGGGGACAAGAAGGTAATGGTTATACCAAAGCGTTCAGAAAGGGATAACCTTTCCTGCTGGCTATCATATTGATGGACATCAGAAAGATCCCTCCTATCCTCCCATCTTTCTTTAATAATATTCTTCCTGTTGGTAGTGGCATAAAAGAGGACATTAGCAGGTTTTCCTTCTATCCCCCCCTCCATAAGAGCCTTTAAATATTTATAATCTGTCTCAAAATCCTCAAAGGAAAGATCATCCATGAAAACAATAAAGTACAGGCCTCTTTTAGACAGCCTGTCCAGCAAGAGGGGAAGTTCTCTGATCTGATCTTTCGTAATTTCCACTAACCTTAAGCCTCTTTGATAGAATTTATTCACTAAAGCCTTTATTGAAGAAGATTTACCGGTACCACTATCTCCATATAATAAGACATTGTTTGCTATTCCAGTATTCAAAAAAGCCTCTGTGTTTTCGATCAGTTTTTCCTTTTGCCTTTCATAGCCAATCAGATCATTGAAGCTAATAGGTTGATTTATATTAACCCCCTTGATACCGGTCTGGCTATCCCAGCGGAAAGAAGAATACTGACAGAAGATACCACAACCGGCAGTATTATAATAATCTGCCAGTACCTCTAAAATCTCCTCCTCATCCCCCGCAGCAAAGGCCTGTTTCAATAGGGAATAATTTTCAGATAAAGGGCAATGGGCTTTTTTAGTGGGGGAAGTATAAGCTTCTGTAAAACCAAATTCCCTTTCACCAATATATAAGGCTATATCGGCCAGACTAAATTGCAATACACCCTTTAATATTCTTATATCATGAAGGGCAGCCTTAGAAAGAGCTGAATTTACCTGGGAAAGCCCGGCTTTCTCACAGGCCAGGGAAAAAGGATTTTCATCTAAAGCAAGTAACTTAATTATGTAATTCTGCAGCAGCTCCCCCTGGAAACCATTTTCTTCTGCTTCCAGAAAGAGGTCAAGGCAGATTTGAAAAAAGGTGCTGTTTTTTTCTATACTGGTTTCTTCCCTCCCGGTAATTAAGTAATTAACACTCCTTAAGACTTTATCCTCCAGTAAATTTCTATAAAGGATTAATCTCTCTAAACCTGAAAAGCATGATTTCATCTTCTCATATTTACTCATCTTCTTTCATCTCCAGGTCTCTATTATTTTCCTTACTTTCATGTCAATTCTATCCAGGCATTCTCTATCATTAAACACCTGTTGTTTGAAACCTGCTGTTTCTCCCTCCTTTTATTATTAATTATATCATTTTTTGCAATCATTTCCCTTGCATAAATTAAAAATAATATTTCAGGCCCAATATTTTTAAGACGTTTTCATCACATATTCCATCTGCTTTTAATGAAAACTGGGCTTCCAGCTCTTTGACCGCATCTGCCAAAACAGTATCATAGGTCCCATTGAGGTAACTTGCATAAAAACCCATCTCCCTCAATCTTTCCTGTACAGCCATGACATCATACCCTATATCCCCCGGCCTTAATATTTTTTCAATCTTCACTTCCGGGACCGGTCCTGTTATCTTAACAGGAGTATTAATTTCTACCCATTCAAATATCTCTTCAACATATTCATTGTGCAATCTGATACAGCCCTGGCTGGCAGCTGTCCCGATCTGCCAGGGCCTATTTGTCCCGTGTATCCCATAAACACCCCAGGGGACATTCAATCCCATCCATCTACTGCCTAAGGGGCCCCCATCAATCCGCTGATATTTATTTACTATCAACCATTCCCCTACAGGTGTCGGAGTCTCTCTTTTCCCAATAGTTACAGGATAAGTCTTATATACTTTTCCATCAAAAAGTATACTCAGTGTCCGGGAATAGAGGTTTATTATTATACTTACTTCACCGGGCGGTTTTTTCCTTCCTGGCGAAACTATCTTTATTGGCTCATTTACTTTATCTATCCCTTCTTCCAGACAGGAACAGGGATAAGCAAAAACAGCAAAACTTAGCTGGAAAAATAAAGCTAAAAGCAATAAATATTTGAACAGACTATTTAAAAACTTAAACATTCCATCTCTCCTCTGTGCTTTCAGCTTCCTTTACAATTGATAATATTATATAATCATATCTTTATCATATGCATTTCTATGTAGATTTATTTAAAAACAAAAAACCGCACTTTTTTATCCAGTGCGGTACTTTTATGCAACACATATTTCATTGTGGATATAACTGGTGGAGGTGGCGGGACTCGAACCCGCGTACTGCATAGCTCTTGTAACAGCTTCTACGGGTGTAGTCTGTTTTTTAATTTAGCAGCATAGTCCCCAACAGACAGGGTCCTATACTACGAGACTGTAAATTATCCCTTCTATCATACAGTCATCAGATAGAAGGTAGTCTGCTGATTATGACACCTAACTGTCTCTGCAGACTGGAGACAGTTAAGCGTTAGCAGTCTTAAGCAGCTGCTAAAGCGTAGTTATCGTTTGCATTTAATTTTAGTTACCAGTGTTTAACGAGTGAAAGGTGTCCTCGACCCGCTACTGAAACAATCCACTACACAGGCGAAACCATAACACCCCCGTATAGGTTCACACAATCTAACTAAGTGTAGTAATATTATAACCTATACCGGGCTAGATGTCAATAAAGACTCAGGAATACTGGCGTTCTTTAAAGACCCGTTCAATCTCCCGCTCAGCAGTCTTTTTAGCGATATCCTCCCTTTTATCCCAGATTTTCTTCCCTCTGGCCAGGGCTAACTCGATTTTGGCCAGATTCCTTTTTATATAAATACTCAAAGGGACCAGTGTATATCCTTTCATGGTAGTCCTGCCGATGAGTTTCCTGATTTCCCTTCTATGCAAAAGCAATTTCCGTTTCCTTTCCGGATCATGGTTTTCCCGGTTACCATGGGAGTAGGGACTGATATGCATATTATAAAGGAAAACCTCGCCATCCTCCACCATGGCAAAACTGTCCTTTAAATTAACCTTCCCCTCCCTGATAGATTTTATCTCTGTCCCTTTAAGGATAATGCCTGCCTCAAAAGTCTCTTCAATATGATAATCATGTCTGGCTTTTTTGTTTCTGGCAATTACCCGGATATTATCCTTGCTCATCCTGTCACCTCCCCATTTTACTTGACAAGGAGAAAATCAATCTCCCTTTCATCCAGGTCAATCCTTTCAATCACTATACGGACTTTATCCCCAAAACGGTAGATCTTACCTGTATGCTCTCCAATTAGACAATATTGTTTTTCATTAAATATATAATAATCATCTTTCATATTTTCTACTCTGACCAGGCCCTCTACCGTGTTTTCCAGCTCTACAAATATACCATAATTAGTCACACCATTAATTATACCATCAAACTCCTGGCCCACCTTGTCCAGCATATATTCCAGTTTTTTCAACTCTACAGAATCAATTTCTGCTTCCATGGCCCTTCTTTCCCTCAGTGAACAATGTTCGGCAACATTAGGCAATGTTTTTTCCAGTTTTGCAATCCTCTTTTCTGGAAGCACACCCCTGGAGAGGGCTTCCTTGATAATCCGGTGAATCATCAGATCCGGATACCTCCTGATCGGTGCAGTAAAATGGCTGTAATAATCTATGGCCAACCCAAAATGGCCGATATTGGAGGGAGCATAAATTGCCTTTTTCATGGACCTCAATAAAAGGGTATTAATAACCCGCTCTTCAGGCTTACCCTGTACCTCTTCCAGTAAATCCTGCAAGGCCCTTGGGTGGACCTGATTTTGAATCCCCTTGAGGAAGTAGCCAAAATTATGGATAAAGGCATTGAATTCCTGTAAACGGTCCAGATCCGGCTGATCATGGACCCGGTAAATAAAGGGGATTCCCTTCCAGCTCATGTCTTCAGATACAACCCGGTTTGCCGCTATCATAAACTCCTCAATCAACTGTTCGGCAATCCCGTGTTCCTCCAGCCTTATCTCCACCGGTTTACCCCGCTCATCTAAAACAACCCTTACTTCCGGGAATTGGAAATTAATACTGCCCTTTTCAAATCTTTCTTTCCTTAGTTTTTCCCGCAACTGGTTCATCAACTGCAGCCTGGGAACAAAATCCTGGTACTTTTCAATCATTTCCTGATTATTATTAACCAGGATTTCCGTCACCTCTGTATAGGTCATCCGGTATTTACTCCTGATTACAGAAGGAGTAATCTCATAATCCAGTAATTTAAAGGGTTCCAGCTGATAGGTAATAAATACGGAAACAGTTAACCGGTCTTCCCCGGGATTAAGGCTGCAGATACCGTTGGATAATTTAGGTGGCAGCATGGGGATAACCCTGTCAACCAGATAGATACTGGTTCCCCGTTCCAGGGCCTCTTTATCCAAAGCTGAACCTTCTTTAACATAGTGGGAAACATCTGCTATATGGACCCCCAGACGCAGTTTTCCTTCACCCAGATCCTCAATGGAAACTGCATCATCCAGATCCTTGGCATCTTCACCATCAATGGTTACCATGGGTAAATCCCTTAAATCCTTCCTGCCGGTAAGTTCCTCCTCCAGAACCTCATCAGGTATCTTTTCCAGTTCCATTTCTACTTCTACTGGAAAAGCATGGGGTAAATCCAACTGCCGAATAATACTTTCTATATCAACACCAGGAGCTCCTTTATCACCGAGTATCTCAATAATCCTGCCTTCCGGATTCCTATTCTTTTCCGGCCAGGTAACTATCTCAGCAACGACCTTTTGATTCTGCTTTGCTCCATTAATACCTTCCTGGGGGATGAAGATATCATAAAATAAACGTTTATTATCAGGTACCACAAAGCCAAAGAATTTGCTCTTTTCAAAATTACCCACAATCTTCTTATTGGCCCTTTCCAGGATTTTGACAACTTCCCCTTCCTGCCGTTTCCCTTTGGTCATCGGCAATAACCTGACCATGACCTTATCATTATGCATAGCACCCTTCAGATTTTCCCTGCCGATAAAGATATCCTCTCTCCCCGGATCTTCCGGTATCAGGAAACCAAATCCCCTCTGATTACCATCTATCCTTCCCACAATAAGGTCCATTTTTTCTGGTAAACTATAACGCCCGCCTCTGCTTCTGTAAATAGCCCCTTCCTTGACCAGCTCTTTTAATAACTTAGTCATCAATTCCCTTTGCTCCCTGGGAACATCAAACTCCCTCATTAATTCCTTTTCAGTAAGGGGACGATAGGTTTTATTCCTCATAAAATCCAGCAGTTTATCTTTCGCTCCCATTATCTAACCACCTTTTATAATTAATTAAAATCCAATATTTAAATTATTCTATAATATAAATTATTTTATACTATAGGATTTCCTCTATTTCGGTTTATTATTATCCCTAAAGGCCAAGATCTGTGCTAATCTCCTGCATGGCTTCCAGGGAAAGGCCGATAAACTCCTTCAGTTCTATTCCCATTTCACTGCAGGAAGCAATGACATCCCGGTCTGCTCCCCGGGCAAAAGATTTTTCGCCATAGCGGTTTAAAACAAAATCAGTATCAATCGAACTTAATTTCTTATCAGGATGAATTAAAGCTGCTGCTACAATCAAACCCGTCAAAGGGTCACTGGCATATAGGGCCTTATCGATCAGTTTTGTCCGGGGCAGACCATGAATAGCATTATGGGCCTCTACTGCATAGACTATCTCTTCATCAATCCCCATTTCCTCCAGCATCTCTGCTCCCAGGAGGCTGTGTTTCTCCGGTTCACCGGCCGTCTGGTCATAATCGATATCATGTAATAAGCCAGCCAGTCCCCATTTTTCTCTATCTTCACCAAAATAATCAGCCAGTTTCCCCATAACTGCCTCTACAGCCAGGCAATGTTTTATCAAATTTTTATTATGTAAATTTTCCTTTAAAAGTGCATAAGCTTCATCTCTGGTCATCTATAAAACCTCCCATCACCTGATTATTTAAAAACCCTCCAGGGAAGTTCATCCTGGAGGGTTCTATTTCCTAAGCAAAAATAGCAAGGACAACTGATGTAATCATAAACAGGATAGCCACGATTGTGGTAAAACGGCCTAATTTTTCATCCAGCCCCTTCTTCTTTCCAAAAATATGGGTTGCTCCACCATCAATGGCACCAGATAAACCTGCACTTTTTCCAGACTGGAGTAACACACCGGCAATAACTCCCAGGGCTACAAGTAAGTGCACTACTTTAAGTAAAGTTAACACATGGTTCACCTCCAGAACTAAACCTTTAAAAAGATGGAACTACAATTTTTCTTTAATGCAAATATTAACCCGTGTTTACAGACAAGTATATTTTAACACATAAAAATAAAAAGTACAACAAACAAAGGGTTTTTATTTACAGAAGTTCCTTTATATTTTCCATATCAATTACCTCAATCAACAACTTTTCTCTTATAATTTCCGGTATATTATCAAGCAACCTATCCCTGATTTTAAAAGAATCATCTTCATCGGCCCTATGGACCAGCAGTAATATACTCCCCTCATTCCAGAGACAGAAAATGTCCCCCTCCCGCAGTTTTTTACGGCAGATATGGAATAAATATTGCTTAATCTCATTGAGTAAACTGGCCCTGATTTCAATATGTATCAGAGAGAAATATTCCTTATATCTCTTGCTTCTTTTCAGGGCCAATTTATATAATAAAATAAATAGTTCCCGGTTACAGAAAAATGGCCCACTGGAGATGCTTCTATAACCCGGACTGCCTGGAATAAATAATTTACTATTCCCTTCAAAAAGGATGTTAAATTTCTGCCCGGGTTCCAGGCCAAACTCCTGGCCGATATGCCTGGAATATTCCTGATAATACCTGGTTGCTTCAAGGGTTCGGCCCGATTCCATTAAGAGTCTTATCAAAAGATAATAAATTTCTTCATTATATAGCTGATATTTTAAACTCCTCTTACATACTTCAATGGCTTCCTTGTAATTATTTCTTTTAGCCAGTATTTTACCGGTATTTATAACCAGCTGTGCATAGATATCCTGATAATATTCACGGATGCTCATGGTCCAATCCTCATAAATATCATCTATGAGGAAATGATCTTTATAAAGTGCCAGGGCCTCCCTATATTTTTCCAGGGCTTCATCTACTTTCTCAACTTCCAGAATAAGGCCCTCCTGATATAGAGCTTCCAACTGCTGGCAATCAATACTTTTTATCTTGGTTTTATCTAAATAATAATATCCCTGACTGTAATTGATAAACATTTCCCTGCAGTTATTGGTGTATTCCCTCAATTTCCTTCTAATAAAGGAAATTGCTGCATGCAGATTAGATATTTCACAATCCCCCGGCCAGAAAAGCTCCAATAAAAAATCCCTGGAAAACTTTTTTCCTGAATAAAAAGCCAGATATTTCAATAGATTCAAGGCCTTTTTTGACAACCAGCTGTCTATGTCAACGGACCGGCCATTAACTTTCAGGGAAAAAGTCCCCAGGAAAACAAACTCAAATACAGAAGGCATTATCCCACCCTCCCAGTTCATATTAAGGGCCTATTACTATATTCTTTTAAACCTGCTGTTTTCCTTCATTTATTCCATTTTTTTCTGTAAGAGTGGGGTTAGTCTGCCAACCTTATTCTATAAATACTCTATAGGTAGCTATTTGAATACTGTCATTTTCATCCTTAACCTCTATCAGGGCCTCATACTCTCCCCTTTCCAGCTTCTTTTTTAAATTCCCTTTATAGAGGGCCTCCCCGCCGGGAAACAAAATTCCTCCAATCAAATCTGCAGAGTCCAGCTCTATCTCTTCCATGAGTTCTTCTTTATTATTCCATAAAGTCAATTTTACAGCAGGTTTCAAATGGACCTGCCCTGTATTTTTGACAGGCAGAAAAAACTTTTGCTCCCCTTCATTATTAAACTCAAAGCCTTTTATCTTTATCTCCTGGCTGCTATCTTCGCCAACAAGACAACAGACCGGTATAAACTGTTCATCCAGAAGATTTAACATGGACTCATCCTGAAAGACCTTTAAATTTACCAGGGCATAATAGCCGCCCCTTTCTACATTTAATGGCAGCTGCAGGATATTTAATAACTTCCTGGACTGACGGGGCATCAGAACCAGCCTTTCATCTGCATATAACCTCAACCAGGGTAAAAGGGAATTATTATCTTCCCCTATTTCCAGCAGTTCTGTTTTTATATAAACCCTTTCCCGGGAAATATTTGTAATTTCAATGGTTTCAGTAAGCCTCTGGCCTGGTTCAAGCCTGAAATCAATCATCTCCGGCTTAATGCTGAGAAATTCATTTAAAGCCCTGGCCGGTTCCTTAAATTGGCCTGGCAAAATATCTATATTATCAATAAAAGATGCCTTGCCCCTTTCTCCATAACTCATCACAGCCCTCAATTCATAGTTTCCGGGAAATAAATAATTCTCCGGTTTACCAAGGAATAAAACCTCTGAACCGGGATAAAGTCTGGTCAAATCCCGATTATTCTTCACCCCGGAAATAGTCCGCAGGGTCACCCGTTCCACCAGGCTGCGGTTTTCATCCCTGATGGTCACCTCTACTCCTGCCAGATAATCCAGTCGTGAAGTGTTTTCTACCCCGGCAATAATCAATGGTTCTCCATTCTCATCCTTATCCAGCCGGAGAAAATTTATTCTGCCCCTTTCCCTCAGGACCGGACCATCTACCCTGACAATCAGGCGCACGGCATATCTGACCAGTAAAGAGATTCCATCACCTGCTTTGCCAGGTTCCGGTTCGACCATCAATATTATGATATAGGAACCGGGCTGGGTGCCGAAGGGAACCCTGATACTGCCTTTCAAATACACCTCTCCCTCACCCGGGACCTGAACACTGTTTTCTTCCAGCTCTATCCAGCCCATCTCCGGAAAGGAACCCTGATCTGCGAGCCTATAACCTAGATTACCTGTATAATCCTGGTAGCACTGATAGATGGATATGGCAACATTCTCTGCTATACCAGAAGAACTGAATATTAATTGAAAATCCTCTGTTTCCCCTGGACTCATTGAAAAATCCAGGGTTAAGGGTTGTACACCTATAGCCTTCACAGTAAAACTGAATAATATCATTAATGAAAAAGATAATATTATGGCGGATAAATACTTCAATAATCTGTACAAAAGCCTTCCCTCCTTAACCGATTATATAATAATCAATCGGCTGCCGGAAAATATCCGGCAGCCAGACCAGACAATCAGGAATCTGCTGAAACAGTCAACCTTATTTCACCGACATAATCTCCCGCTTTGACAGCAGAGATATTCTCTCTCACTCCTGCAAAACCAAAGACCTGGAAGGCATAGACACCCTTTTCATTGATACCGGTATAAACCTGGCTGCTTTCCACCTTTTCAGGTGTCGGCCAGATCATTCCGGTAACAAGGTCTACGATTAAATCAAGCCATTCCGGCCTAATATCAAAATCCGGTCCTCTTGGAATATCTGAGCTGTCCCCAAAATACCCGATTTCCTGTACTGGAATTAATTGCAATGGTGATATCGGCGGTAAAAAGGGTATCCGTGGAAAGCTGATAGGTATATCATTGACCCCGAGAGATCTAAAGGCCCAATAGGTTGTAGGTAGTGTGGTTGAACCATCCAGGTGAGTCAAGGGTGTACCTTCAAAGATAATATTTACCGGACAATTTGTTTCCACCAGAAAACAATTGGAATCCTGTATCCGGCTTTTCTGATCAGGATTACCGGAAAAATGGCCAAAACTCATTTCCGGTTCTACTTCAAACCATTCATCCTCCAGGGGTATCAACCAGTATCCCTTTGTAGTTTCAAACATCAATTTCTGGGGTATAACTGCAGCATAGGGGCCTACATTGGCAATTACCTCAATCTCATCCATGAAATTCTGGTTATTGGCAAAACTCAGCAAAGACAATAGGAGCAGGAACAGGGATGCAAGGATAATAGATCTTTTCAAGCTTCAGTACACCTCCTTTTATATTAATCTGCCGCAGCTACTGTTAAATAAATGGTAGAGCTATATTCTCCTGCTGACTGGTCGGAGATATTACCCAATGTAGCAGCAACAGCAATGTTATACCTGACTACACCATCAAGATAGTCCTGTACATTCCTGATTACAAAATCATCACCATTCTCTCTTTCTGTCCTGTAGTTCAAAAGGGATTCTGGATTTCCCTCTTTAAATAATTCGTAGTCCACTGCTATAAAATCCCTGCCATTTGTCAGGGCATCTGCTTTGAAGGATAAATCGATTAAACAATTAGATTCCACTGTAAAGATATTATCATCATCCTGGGCGACCTCTCCTGCAGCTCCCATCAGGGTCAGGTTTACAGCAGTATTACCAACCAGTATCTCTGCATATTTACCGACAGAAGCCGATACTGGAATCTCCGCCTTTATATTACCCAGACGACCCTCAGCAGCAAAGGAAAGAAGACTGACACTGACAAATACACTAATAAGTAAAACAGTAAGGAAAAATCTCTTCATAAAAAACTCCCTCCATTTTAAGTTTTTCTTTGCCTGGCAACCACCAGGCCTACAAAACTATAAAATATCTTTCAACCCTCCATAGCTCACCCCCTTTTTTCTCATTCTAGAGCAAAAACTAATTCTGCACCTGTATACTCCCCAGCCTTAAGAGAAAGGCTGGCATCCATAAAAAGATGTATGAGGAAACTTTCCCTCTTATTCCTGTTTCCAGTACAGATATTTATACCTTCATTCCTGAAGGGCACTGCCTCAGAGCCATCAACTGATATTAGAAATTTTTCTACAGGTATTGCCGGTACTTTCTGTACCCCTGCCTGAACAGGGGACAGGGACCCCATATAGGCCTTTAAGGACCAGTCCTCATAGTTTGTCCTGACCTCCACTGTAAAGGCTTCCTCCCTATATCTCCCCGGACCGGAATCAATATTAAAATGGATATTCTTTTTATGGACAATTATTTCTGCCAGTTCCGGATGAAAAATTTCCAGATTGATTACCGGATTAATCCCTGGATCCCTATCCGGTCTTAAAATTACCGGATAATAAGAACTGGTATAGGATAAATCCTCTACAAATCTCACAACAAGAACTCTTTCTCTCCGCTGGTGGGTTAGATCTATATTAATTTTCCTGAAAGATTGCAAAACATCTGTCCCCTGTAATAATACTTCAGGAGCTTCCCTGCTGCCTGGGGACAGGCTGTAGGTAACCCGGTGCTGTTCTACACCTTCTTTCAGCCTGAATCTTATTAAAGCCTCCCTGTCATCAGGCCTGGAATAAAATATACTTACCTGCCAGATATGGTTTTCATAGGTCCAGCCAGGCCTGTAATTATCAAGATTGAATTCACCGGCATTTACTATATAAACAGCCAATATTAAGAGGATAAACATGCTGAGTAAAATCTTTTTCAGTGGAATCACATCCTTGATAGAGGATTATCTATTATATAATAAACCCAGATACCAGGCTTCCTCTTTCCAGGCTACAGACAGGCCCAGGCCAGGAGTAAAAACATAATTTACCTTTAAGGTACTGCTTATCTCTTCATTCCAGCAGCTGCCCTGATAACTTAATGTAAAGACTCCCTTCGTATAGGAAAATAAAACCTCTGTTAAAGGCTGCTGTCCTTCATAATCATCAAGGGTAATCACCAGGGGATAAAAGGAAACCTGGCATTTAAGATCAGCTGAATAATTCATACTGTCAATCAGGCCCAACATTAGATAGGCTTCCTTTTTCTTCTGGACCAGGACTGAAGCCAGCAATTCAGTGCTGGTCGTAAATCCTTTATCAAATCTCAACTGATAACCAGGAGTATCATCAATATCAAGAAGTGAAAGATTAACTCTCTCCATTCCCCTGGCCCTCTCCAACTCTATTATTCCTCCCCTGGATCCCATATAAAAGGCAAACTGATTTTCTATCTCGATACATTTATCCAGGGAAAATAATTGGTTTAAACCCCTAATATTGTTCATGACCAGGATAGATGATGTTTCTTTATCTATTCCCGGAAATAATCTCCTTGCCTCAATGAATAGGGCAAAGTACCTGTAATGTTCCTCACCCTTACCCTCCTGGTATAGCTTTATGAAGGCTACAGGTTCTGTACCAGTTCGGGAAAGCCAGACAGCAGTTTCGACACTGGCCCTGGTTCCAGACTCATCTTTATATTCAAGTTTAAGATCTGTATATATCCTTTCATCACTACTGGACAAATCCATAGGAGTAAGGGAAATACGGAAATATGCAGGGGTTTCTCTTTTTCTGTCATTAATGAGGATATTATTTATGCTGATTATCCCTTCCTTATGAGGTACCGTTATCAGCCAGGAATCATACTCATTTTTGATAAGCCTCTTTTCTTCTTTATTCCCCAGTTCCAGTAGAAGCCCGGGCCAGATGCTGCGGATTACCTGCTGATCAGCAAGCAGTTGCCAACCCCCTGTTTCAGGTTCAGCTTCCCTGGCCAGTTTAAATTCCAACTCCTGCACTATTTGCCAGGATAATTCCTCCATCTTTAAGAGATAAAGGACCATTGGTGAATCAACCGGATAACTCTCGATTTCCCAGACAGGTTTGAGCAGCTCAATAGCTGCCTCCTTCGAAATGGCTATTTCTTCTGCCATTACTTCCCCCTTAAATATCAGGGAGCCAGTAAGGAACAAAACAAGCAAAAAGATAAGTCTAATCCGCTTCATGCCGGGTATCAACTCCTACCTGATAACAGGCGTTACAAAGACCAGTAATTCTCTTTCATTTTCTTCTTTATTTTCATTTCTGAACAGCCACCTGACCAGCGGGATGTCACCCAGCAACGGTACCTTTCTGGTAGAGTCAGAATCCCTCTTCGTAGTCATACCAGCCAGGCAGACGGTTTCTCCATTCCTTATCTGCAGGCTTGTTGTCAATGAATTTTCCTTAACAAGTAAATCCGGACTGACATCATTGATAAAATGGCTGATGACAGGGGACAATTCCAGATAAACCTGGTCTTCCCCGATTATTCTGGCATAGACCTCCAGCTCTATCCCCACCTTTACTTCTTCCGTCCTGGTACTGCCATAGCTCTCATTATGAATCAAAAGCACCTGTTCTTCTCCTATAAAAAATCTGGCAGAACCCCCGTCACTGACCAGGATATAAGGATTTGCTTCAATGGAAGCCTGCTGTTTTTCTTCCATTAATTTAAGTTGGGTAAGCAGATAGCCGTAAAAATCTGTTTCAATACTTAACAACCTGTCTCTGCCACTATAAACAATACTTCTATCTACATTCTCCCCGCTTTCAAATTGCAGAAAGGCTATCCCCAGTTCACTGACTTTTTTTGAATCCACTTCGGTAACCAGTAATCTAATCTCAACCTGTCTCCTGGGGATATCTATCTGCCTTATAAATTCCTTTATCCTCTGCAAGTCCTTTGGAGCCGCATTTATTGTTAATATATTACCCTCCCTCTCTCCCTTTACATAATTACTTAAAAAAGAGGGAAGAAGGTTAAATACTTCTTTGACAGTAATGTTTTTCAGCTGGATAACCTCCAGCTCACTTAATTCACTGAAACTGACATTCCTGGGGTCTGCTAAGCCCACTAAATAATAATCATCTATCTTCCTGAAGGTAAAGCCTCCGGAGGATAATATCATGGCCAGGGCCTTTTCCAGGGGTACATCCTTCAGGTCAACTGTAATTACTCCACTGACAGTCTGATCACTGATTATATTTATACCGGTCTGGATTGATAATTCATGGATGGCATCCCTCAGATCAGTTTCATAAAAAATAGCATTTACTGTAAGGTCTTCTCCGCCTTTCACAGGGGTAAAGGCAACAGGCAGTAGCATGAAAATTATTATAAACCGGACGATCCCAGAATACTTCATAAGTATCTCCCTTCCTGTAGCAGACATCTTCTGAGAAGATTATAGGCTGGCCTTCTAAAAATATTCTAAAAATATTAGCTGCCAGATAATTGTAATTTTAAAATCATATTGTTATTTTTTTTCCCCTTATCTTTAGAAAAGGCGGTAAAAATAAACAAATTCATTTATTGTGTAAAGAAATTGCTGTTTTTACCGGAATTTTTTTTTCTGAAAATAAAAAACCCTCTACTCAGGAGAGGGACCAGGACAAAAAAAGCCCGGGATTTAAAATCCCGGGCTTTCTATTCTTTATGGATTTATTATTTTTTCAGATTATAGAAGGCTGATTTTCCTGCATATTGAGCAGCTTCACCAAGCAGTTCTTCAATCCTCAACAGTTGGTTATATTTGGCTACCCTTTCAGAACGGGCAGGAGCACCGGTCTTAATCTGGCCGGCATTCAGGGCTACAGCCAGGTCAGCAATGGTTGTATCTTCTGTCTCACCGGAACGGTGGGAGATAACAGCAGTATAACCAGCCTTTTTGGCCATTTCTATAGCATCTATGGTCTCGGTCAGGGAACCAATCTGATTAACTTTGATCAGGATGGAGTTTGCTACTCCTTTTTCAATACCCCTGACCAATCTCTCTGTATTTGTAACAAAGAGGTCGTCACCAACCAGCTGTACCCGGTCACCGATCCGCTCAGTCATCAATTTCCAGCCTTCCCAGTCATCTTCAGAAAGACCGTCTTCGATGGAAACAATCGGGTATTTATTGATCAGTTCTTCGTAGTAAGCAACCATCTCTTCAGCGGTGAGTACCTTTCCTTCACCTTCCAGATGGTACTTGCCGTCTTTATATAACTCGGTTGCTGCAACATCAAGGGCCAGAACGATTTCATCACCAGGCTTAAAGCCGGCTTTTTCAATAGCTTCGATAATAACAGCTATGGCCTCTTCATTTGAGGCAAGGTCAGGAGCAAAGCCGCCCTCATCACCGATACCGGTATTTAAACCTTTCTCATTCAGAACAGCCTTCAGGTTGTGATAAATCTCAGCACACATCCTCAATGCTTCAGCAAAGGAATTGGCACCAACAGGCATAATCATGAATTCCTGAATATCTACGTTATTGTCAGCATGTTCTCCACCATTCAGGATATTCATCATGGGTACAGGCAGAACCTTGGCATTTACTCCGCCCAGGTAATTATAAAGGGTAAGTCCGGTTGATTCAGCAGCGGCCTTGGCAACTGCCAGGGAAACACCCAGTATGGCATTGGCACCCAGTTTTCCTTTGTTATCAGTACCATCCAGGTCAATCATTGCCTGGTCAATGGCTACCTGATCCAGAGCATCCATACCAATAATTTCAGCAGCGATTACCTCATTTACATTATCAACAGCTTTCTGGACACCTTTACCGAGGTAACGGTCTCCACCATCCCTTAACTCAACTGCTTCATAGGCCCCGGTTGAAGCTCCAGATGGAACAGAAGCCCTGCCGAAAGAACCGTCTTCCAGTAAAACATCAACTTCTACAGTAGGATTGCCGCGGGAGTCCATTACTTCCCTGGCATATACATCAATAATAGTTGTATCCATGATATCAACCTCCATATTTATTATTGTTTTACTCCTCTTTATAGAGAAGGATTTCTCCTGTCATCTCTTCCGGTTTTTCAATACCCAGCAGATACAGCATGGTCGGGGCAATATCAGCCAGCTTGCCATGCTTTACTTTTACACCCTCCGGCCCGCCAATATAGATTAAAGGTACCAGGCTGGTTGTATGGGCAGTAAAAGGTTCACCTTTGTCATCAACCATCTTTTCAGCATTACCATGGTCAGCAGTCAAGAGAATTTGACCGCCTTTCTCCAGTATAGCCGGAACTATTTTACCAACACACTCATCTACTGTTTCCACTGCTTTTATGGCTGCATCTATGAAACCGGTATGGCCTACCATATCACAATTGGCAAAATTGAGGATGATTACATCATATATATCCTCTTCCAATTTCTCCAGTAAGGTATCAGTGACTTCATAGGCGCTCATTTCCGGTTTCAGGTCATATGTAGCCACTTTTGGAGATGGAATCAATAGCCTGTCTTCACCGGGATAGCTTACTTCTACCCCTCCGTTAAAGAAGAAGGTAACATGGGCATATTTCTCTGTCTCGGCTATCCGCAGTTGTCTTAAATTATTTTTACTTAAAACCTCTCCTAAGCCATTCTTTATCTCCATCGGAGGAAAAGCAACTGGAAGTGAAAATTCCTCATCATATTCAGTCAGGCAAATATAATAGAGGTTTTCAGGGTGCTCTGCCGGTCTCTCAAAGCCCTCAAATTCCTCCAGTGCCAGGGCTCTGGTCAGTTGGCGGGCCCGGTCAGCCCTGAAATTATAGAAAACTACTGTATCCCCGCTGCGGATTGTAGCAACAGGTTTACCATCTTCCTTAATGACAACGGGAACAACAAATTCATCATTAACACCTTCAGCATAGGAATCCTCTATGGCCTGATATGGATCGGCAGCTTCTATCCCTTCACCGGCGATCATGGCATCATAGGCCTTTTTGGTCCTTTCCCAACGGTGGTCTCTATCCATGGCATAATAGCGTCCACTAACTGTGGCCACTTTACCCACACCAATCTCCTCTATCTTGGCCAGCATATCCTGCATATATCCTGCCCCGCTCTTGGGTAAAGTATCCCTGCCGTCAAGAATTGCATGGATATATACCTTCTCCAGCCCATACTCCCTGGCCATCTCCATCAAGCCATAAAGATGATCAGTATGGCTGTGGACACCGCCTGGAGACAACAGGCCGATGAAATGCAGGGCTGTATCATTATCCTTTGCACTCTGATAGCCTTCCTTTAAAACCTCATTATCAAATATGGATTTATCTTCAATGGCCTTATTTATCCTGGTATAATCCTGGTAAACAATCCGACCTGCTCCTAAATTCAAATGACCAACTTCTGAATTACCCATCTGTCCCTCCGGCAGGCCTACAGCCTCTCCGGAAGCTCTCAGGGTATTCATAGGATATTCGGCCATCAATTTATCCAGAACAGGGGTCCTGGCTGCATATACTGCATTACCTTCTTTTTCATCATTAAGCCCATATCCATCGAGTATGATTAACGCTAGTGGTCTTGGCCTCTCCATCTATTTCACCCCTTTCTATATTTATGAGCAGCATCCATTATTTTATATACTGCTGCTTATCTTGCTCCTTCTACTATCTGCACGAAGGAATCTACATCGAGACTGGCCCCTCCTACCAGAGCACCATCAATCTCTGGCTGGGCCATCAGTTCTTCAATATTGGAAGCTTTAACACTACCCCCATATTGAATCCTTATCTGATCCGCCGCGTCAGCAAAATCTTCCCTGACCAGCTCTCTGATTGCCTTAATAACCTCATTGGCATCTTCCGCAGTAGCAGTCCTTCCAGTGCCGATAGCCCAGATGGGCTCATAGGCAATTACTGTTTCTGCAATCTGTTCTTTACTTAATCCAGCCAGAGCGGCCTTAATCTGGCCTTTGACCTTCTCCATGGTCTTTCCGGCTTCCCGCTCTTCCAGGGTCTCACCTACACAGATGATTGGCCTTAAGCCGTACTTAAAGGCTGCTTTAGCCTTTCTATTGACATCCTCATCACTTTCCTGGAAATATTCCCTGCGTTCTGAATGTCCTATGATAACATATGTAGCACCAATTTCCTTTAACATGGGGCCGGATATCTCGCCAGTGTAGGCTCCGGACTCCTCCCAATGCATGTTCTGGGCACCCAATTTGATATTGCTGTCTGCGATTATATTGTAAACCGGAAGCAAATTTACAGATGTAGGGCAAACAGCTATCTCCACATCTTCAATACCGGCCAATCTATCCTTTAACTCTTTAACCAGTTCCTCTGCTTCACTCATGGTTTTGTGCATCTTCCAATTACCAGCAATAAGTGGTTTACGCATCCCATTTCCCCCCAATCTTATAGACTTCTATTTAATTATAACAAAAGATTTATTTTTACATTGTAATACAAAATACTTTTTATTCTAAATCATCAAGTGCTTCTACACCAGGTAATGGTTTTCCTTCAAGGAACATCAGGGATGCTCCGCCACCGGTAGAAATATGGTATATCTTATCTTCCAGGCCAGCCTTTTTGACAGCTGCTGCTGAATCCCCGCCGCCAATAATGGTCCTGGCATCACTTTCAGCCAGTGCTCTGGCAACGGCAAAGGTTCCTTTAGCAAAATTATCCAGTTCAAAAACCCCGATCGGGCCGTTCCAGATAACTGTTTTGGCATTCTTAATAATCTCAGTATATTTTTCGATGGTCTTTGTCCCGCCGCTATCCAGGGACTCCCAATCAGACGGGATATTGTCAATTGTTACTTCCTTGAAGTTAGCATCATTGCTGAATTCATCTGCCACTACAACATCTACAGGCAGGACCAGTTCAACACCTTTTTCTTCTGCCTCTTTCAATAACTCTTTAGCCAGGTCCAGTTTATCCTCTTCCACCAGGGATTTTCCTGTCTCATAACCTTTAGCTCTGATAAAGGTATTGGCTATACCTCCGCCTACCAACAGATAATCTACTTTATCCATCAGGTTGCGGATTACGCCAATCTTATCAGAAACCTTGGCACCGCCCATTATTGCCACAAAAGGATGTTCCGGATTTTCTATCACTTCTCCGAGGACTTCCAGCTCTCTCTGCAGTAAAAAACCGGCTACCGCAGGTAAATATTCAGCTACTCCTACAGTTGAAGCATGAGCCCTGTGAACAGTACCAAAGGCATCACTGACAAAAACATCGGCAATACTGGCCAGTTTTTTGGCAAATTCAGGATCATTATCTGTTTCTTCTTTATAGAAACGGGTATTCTCCAGAACCAGGACATCCCCACCTTCCATCATACCTGCTGCTTCTTCAACTTCCGGGCCGATACAATCATCGACTTTAGTGACTTCCTTATTCAATAATTCTGCCAGCCTTTGGGCAACAGGATCCAGCCGGTAGGCCTCATTGACCTGTCCTTTAGGCCTGCCCAGATGTGACATTAAAATAACCCGGGCACCCTCATTGATTAAATACTGAATAGTGGGAAGGGCAGCCTGGATTCTGGTATCATCTGTTATCTTTCCATCAGCCAGGGGTACGTTAAAATCAACCCTGACCAGGGCCTTTTTACCTTTAAAATCAAAATCCTTCAAGGTTTTCTTCCTCATGGTTACACCTCCATAGTTTCATCTATCCTGATTTCATAAGAACAGGTAGAAACCAGATCTCCTGAATGGAAACCTGATTTCTACCATGTTCATTCACATTCCGTTCTAAGCTTATATCTCCCTTACAGGCCTTTGCTGGCAATAAAAATAGCAGTATCTACAATCTTCTGGGCATAACCCCACTCATTGTCATACCAGGACAGTACTTTAACCATGTTACCATCCATTACAGTTGTGTAGTTGGCATCAAAGATTGAGGTATGGGCATTACCCTTGATATCAGAAGAAACGATAGGATCTTCATTATAGAGCAGAACACCCTTCATTGGGCCTTCAGCAGCTTCTTTAATGGCAGCATTAACTTCCTCTGCTGTAACATCTTTGCTTAAGATAGCTGTTAAGTCAACCAATGAACCAGTTGGAACAGGAACCCTTACTGCCATTCCGTGGAATTTACCCTGTAATTCTGGCAGAACCAGGGCGACAGCTTTAGCAGCACCGGTTGTAGTTGGAACCATGTTTATAGCACCGGCACGGCCACGGGTAATAGCCTTAAATGGAACTGGGGCATCCAGGATTTTCTGGTTACCAGTGTAGGCATGGATTGTTGTCATTAAACCTTTTTCGATACCGAACTTGTCATTCAGAACTTTAGCCACAGGAGCCAGACAGTTAGTTGTACAGGAAGCCATGGAAATAATATGATGATTTGCTGGATCATATTGATCCTGGTTTACACCCATTACAATGGTAATATCCTCATTCTTGGCTGGAGCAGAAATGATAACTTTTTTGGCACCTGCATCCAGGTGTTTCTTTGCGTCTTCAGCATTTGTAAAGAAACCAGTTGATTCGATTACGATATCTACTCCCAGCTCACCCCAGGGCAGATTGGCAGGATCTTTCTCTGCATATACCCTGATTTTCTTTCCATCAACAATTACACTATCTTCTGTAAAGTCTACATCTGCATCAAAGGTACCATAGTTGGAATCATATTTCAGCAGATAAGCCAGAACCTGTGGATCAGTCAGGTCGTTAAAAGCCACAAACTCTACATCAGGATTCTTGTAAAATCCTCTGAAAGCACGGCGTCCAATAGCACCAAAACCATTAATAGCAATCTTTACACTCATATTTATCTTCCTCCATTTTAGTTTATTTTTATTTAGCCTGATACAGGCTAATATTCCTATAAAATATACCGATTATAAAGAAAATACCACTACTGATCCAGTGTTTTTCACCTCACCCCCTTTAAAGCCAGAATCTCTCTGGCTGTTGCTTCATCCGTAACCAGTATGTTGTGATAAAGCGGTGAAACTACTGATAGTATGGCTCTGGCCTTAGCCGGCTCACCTGCAACTACTATCACTTTCTCTATATCCTTTAAATCTTCCAGGTGAAGGCCGACACTGGTAGTCACATATACTATCTCACCTGATTCATCAAAATAATAACCCAGAGCTTCAGCTACAGCTCCCCGCTCCTTTAATTCTTCAATCTCTTCCCGGGACATATCCCTCCTGGCGGCCATAATTTCAGCACTGCCTACACCATGTATCAAAATATTGGCCTTCTCCAGGAACTTAAGGACCCGTTGGATTGAGGGCTCAGCCATGATTATATCTACATTCTCCTCCTGAAGAGAATCAGGTATATGCAGGAGATGATAACGGCCTCCCAGTTTCTTGGCAAGGGTGGCTGCAATGGTATTGGCCTGAATCTCAACCTCTTCACCCAGGCCGCCCCTGCCCGGCACTACAATTATATCCATGGGCTTTTCATTTTCGCTCATGGCACTGGCAACCTGAGCCAGGGTCGTACCACCGGTAACCGCCAGTATATCTCCATCTTTAAGCAACCTCCGTAATAGTCTGGCAGCATAGCGGCCAATCTCCTGGATGATAATTGAAGGCTCCAGTCCGCCAGAAACAATATGGACCTCTTCAATCCCCAGGCACTCCCTTAACTGTTCTTCCAGGGTCCTGATCCCTTTGAGTTCCTTCATGTATTTATCAAGTTCAGGCAAAAATTTGGACCCCAGTTCAGTCAATATAGTGCCGGAACGGTATACCTTCACTAATCCTCTCCCATAGAGAAAATCCAGTTCTTTTCTAACCAGCCTCTCGCTGATATTTGTTTTCTCTGCCAGTGCTCTCCTGCCAATAGGTTGGTAATAATAGATGTTACGTAATATAGTATACCGATTTTCAACAATAGATATTAATTCAGGCACTATTTTCTCCTGGATTTTCAAAAGATATTTCACAGCCCCGCCTCCAGCAGATGGGAACGAGATTATCCCGTTAGAACATTTATGTCCCACCCTTTTGAAAAATATATGTATATTATTTTATTTTCACTATAGTATATTCTATGTATCTGGTAAAATTCCTCTATTTTTTTTCTTTTATCTGCAAAAATTTTTTTCTTTAAATTTTTCCTTTTTCCCTGATTTCATCAGCTATCTTCTTTATACGCCGCATCCGGTGATTGACACCGGACTTACTTATCTTTGGTGTCAATAACTCACCCAGTTCCTTCAGACTGGCATAGGGATGTTCCTTCCTTAAAAGGGCTATCTCCCGTAAGCTTTTTGGCAGAGAGGCCAGTCCCCTTTCCGCCTCTATCAATTCTATATCCTCTAACTGCTCCAGAGCAGCAGTAATTGTCTTATCCAGATTTGCAGTCTCAAAGTTTACCCTTCTATTGATATCATTTTTCAGGCTTTTCACTACATGTTTGTTCTCCATTTCCAGGAGAGCACGGTGGGCACCGATAATATTCAATATGGTCGTTATATCTTCATAATTTTTAAAATAGACGATGTGTTTTTTATTATGCCTGGTTATGCGCCCTTCCAGATTAAAAGATTCCAGGAGTTTCAGTAGATCCCGGGCCAAACCCTCATATTCACACCTGAATTCAAGATGGTATTCCCCGGCAGGATTATTTACCGAGCCTCCGCCCAAAAAAGCCCCCCGCAGATAGGCCTGGCGGTATATTCTCTTGCTGAAAAACTCCTCTTTAATCCGGAAGATAATACTATTATTCTCATCAATAAATCCCAGCCGGTACAAAAAATCATCCAGCCCCTGCTGGGGGGCTAAAAACAAATGATAAATATTCTGTTTACGGTCAAAGGGTAAATTCTTCCGGACAATTATCTGAATCTGTAAATTAAAGATTTTTTTTATTGTAGAATATACCTTCCTGGCCAGATCTCCCATAGATAATTTTATATTTAAAGCAAAATTCTTATTCACTATCTGGATAGTTCCATTCATCCTGATGAGGGCAGAAAGTTCCGCTATCTCACCCTCATTTATTCTGACCAGCTCATGCTTTACATCAGAGGTAAAAGACAATCACTATCACCTATCCTTCATTACACCCAGGATAACCTTTGCCAGTTCATCCGGATCATGTCTGATATAGCCTTCCCTGGACAATAAATTTCCTTCAACAACCTTAATTCCCAGCTCTCTGATTTTCTTTTTATCTACTTTAACCTGATGGGCCCCTTCTTCCCGGTATCTTTTTATTAGTTCCCTGGAGCTCTCCTCTTTATTCACAACAACATAGTCAAATAAGCCAGCACCGGTATGTTTATAGATAGCCTTGATATGGTCACTGACAGAATAACCAGTTGTCTCACCGGCCTGTGTCATCACATTGCAGACAAAAATCTTGATTGCCTTACTCTCCCTGATCTTATCAGCAATATTGCCTACCAGTAAATTGGGTATGATACTGGTATACAGGCTGCCGGGACCTATCACAATAATTTCTGCTTCCTCTATGGCTTTCAAAACTTCAGGAGAAGATTCACAGGAGGAAGGCTGCAAAAAAACCCTGTCAATCTTCTTTTTCGGTTCAGGAATGTTAGACTCACCCATTAATACCGTCTTGTCGGAATATACCGCACCCAAACGTACATCCTCATTGGTTGCTGGCAAAACCTTACCCCTGATGGCCAGGACCTTGCTGGATTCCCTGATGGCCTCCTCAAAATCCCCCAGTATCTCTGTCAGGGAAGCAATGAAAAGATTACCGAAATTATGTCCCTCCAGGTCCCCTCCCGTATTAAAGCGATACTGAAACAATTCCTCCATCAATGGCTCTGTATCAGCTAAAGCAACCAGGCAATTCCTGATATCCCCAGGGGGTAAAATACCCAGTTCATCCCTCAACTTGCCGGAACTGCCTCCATCATCAGCAACTGTAACCACTGCTGTCAGGTTGCTGGTATAATTTTTCAATCCCCGCAGGAGATTTGACAGACCGGTTCCGCCCCCCAGGGTGACAACACGGGGGCCCTTTTCCAATATTTTTCTCTCAAAGGCTTTATCCAGGAATTCATTGGCCTCCAGGTGGTAAAAACCCTTCAGGGCACCCTTCATGGAGGTAAAAATCCCCCAGATTCCCAGGATTATCAGGACGATAGCTGCAATAAGGTCTACAAAAAAAGATAGATTACCGACAAAGGGAAAAAGAAAACTGATTATCATGATTTCCAGATAGCTGATTATCTGATAACCAAGTAAAATTGATATACCTGCACTGACAAGAATAAGTGAAATGGTCAGTAATAATATCCACCTTTTTATCCCGATTCCTGGATATAACCATTTTTTATTGGAAAAATCGATTTTCATAGACTACCCGTCCTATTTATTAATATCCTTGTGTTCTACAATAACCCGGTAACCCTTACGCAGTAAAAAATCCTTCAATTTAATGGCTGTAGTCACTGAACGATGTTTGCCACCGGTACAGCCAATAGCAATCATCAAATGACTCTTACCTTCCTTCTCGTATTCGGGTAAGAGAAACTCTATAAAATCAAAAAAATTCTTATAAAATTTTGTAGTCAAAGGCCATTTCAGGATATATTCCTGAACCACTTCTTCTTCTCCTGTAAGTTCTTTAAGGGAACTGACATAATGTGGATTAGGTAAAAACCTGACATCAAAGACCAGATCTGCATCCATGGGAATCCCGTATTTATAGCCAAAGGAAATGATGGATATGGATAGGCTCTCTTTCCCGACTTTATGGAAGGAATAAAACCGCCTTAATTCATTATAGAATTCCCTGCTACCCATCTCTGAGGTATCTATTATTTTGTGGGCCATCCCCCGGATTTCTTCCAGCATGGTCCGTTCTTTCCGGATAGCATCCAGGACCCGTCCCTCTTCATCCAGGGGATGTTTCCGCCTGGTCTCTTTATAACGCCTTACCAGGGTCTCATCAGAGGCCTCCAGGAAGAGAATCTCATAATTAAAGCCCTGCTTTTCCAGTTCAGCCAATTCCCCAAAGAGGGAATTAAAAAATTTGCCTCCCCTGATATCAGTCACAATAGCGATCTTTTCATATTCAGAACGGAGGCATAATTCAGCAAATTTATTTATAAAGGAAGGTGGTAAATTATCAATACAGAAATAACCCATGTCTTCAAAAAAATTCAGAGCCACTGATTTACCTGCACCTGACATTCCTGTTATTATTAAAAATTCCATAATAGGAACCCCTCTCTTATATTCTTATAATACCATTGTATAATATCAGGAAGAGAATGTAAACAGGCAGGTTTAGCCCATAACTGGCAATTTATCCTTCACGATTCTAAAACTGGCCGGTAATTCACCAACCAATTCCCCATCCAGTTCCAGCTCTGCACTTCCATCCTCCAGTAGTTCTATAGAAATCTCCTTTCCCTTAATGGAATCCACCAGCGGATGGCTTAAATGGGTACCCTTATAGGCTTTGGCCAGGTTAAAAACTATACCGGGCTTACTGAAGTTCTTCAGTATTATAATATTTAGTTCCCCGTTTTCCAATTCTGCTTCCGGAGCAATCATAACCCCTCCACCAAAATACTTGCCATTGGCAATGATAACACTGTTCAAATATTGATTATACTCCTCCCGGCCGTCTATTGTAATCCTCATTGCTTTATTATTGTAGGTAAAGAGAACCCTGAATACACCGATTAAATAAGATAGAAAACCGCCATAGATTTTAGAACTTTCATTAACCAGTTTTGCGGTTACGGCTCCAATCCCTGTATCGGCTACATTCAAAAAGAGCCTACTCTCAATATCACCGGCATAATTTCTGTAGGAAACCTGGCAGATATCAACCTTTTTTATCTTTTCTTCCCGTATAATGTTTACGATATCCTCTATATTTTTGCCGATACCGAAAGTCCTGATAAAGTCACAACCGGTTCCCTGGGAAAAGATAATTAATTTAATATCCTCAGCCAGTAGCTTTCCATCTTTGTAGAGACCGTTAACAACCTCATTGGTGGTTCCATCTCCGCCTACGGACATAATCTTACGATATCCCTCTGCTACAGCTTTTCTGGCCAATTCTGTAGCATGGCCTGGATATTCAGTAAAACTGACCTCCATTTCGATACCCTCATCCTGAAAATATTTCGCATACCTGGGCCAGTTTTTCCCTGTTTTTCCGTTAGCAGAAACGGGGTTTACAATTGCCATGATTCCCTGTGTCATATTAACCAGTTCCTTTCCCTCATTTAACTCTATTTTTCTGCAAATTATCAGCAGCTTTTTTATTATTCTACTTTCCTCACAATATCTCCTGCAAATTCTACATTCAAATTAAGGAATTTTAAACAAAAAATAAGCCCATCTTATGTGATGAGCTTATTATCCTGAAACTCAATCCTCAGCCCTTTCCAGATTATTGAGCCTTCTTTTACAGCATCCAGCTCCTTCTCCAGGGTCCTGGCAATCCCTTTCAGATACTCCACTTGTTCTTCCCTGCTTAATTTATGCTTCCAGCTTCTCACTTTCTACAGGATCTGTTTCCTTTTTGTCTTTTGCTTTCTCTTCTATTTTCTCTTTGATATTTGTAAATTTACTTCTACTTCTAATCCTTCTGATATTATCAATTATCTGGACAAAAAACAGGGGAATCAGAGACAATACAATGAGTATGAACAGGAATAACAGCTTATTACTAAATAGCAACGCTTTCTCAAGATCGTTGAGCTGGAAAATATAGATGCTGAAAAAGGAAAACAAAATACTCATTAATGCCATCAGCAGGCTGATATATTCCACAGAAACACCATCCCGGATAATTACCTGTTTTTCCGGTTCAGAAACATCCTTTTTGCTGCGTTTTGTCTTCAAATCCATTAGGTTTTTACAATATTGATCCTTCTGCTCCATGGTTAAAAAAGAAGACTGCATGATATCTGTAATGATATCATCTATCAGGGAGTGGATATTATACAGATCCTCCCTGTCTACATTATATTTATTGGCAGTTGAAGAAATAATGGAGTTAAATAAATGAATATCGAATAAATCTTCTTTGGCAATCATCGGTCTGACAGTCTGTAAGATCTCCTGATTGGCAGAATATAATTTCCGCAGATAATATTTTTTCTCCTTTTTTGCTACAATCAGGCTGGAGACAAGATAGGCTATTATGCCACAGATCAACCCTCCCCCGATTCTGACAAGCCATGGATTAGCTAACATAAATCAAGCCCTCCTTTTATTTATTATCCAGAGAATTTCTCTAAACCGAGTTTATATTATATAATTAGCTATATTTTAAATATCTCCTTTTAAATTAAGTGAACTCAAGAATTTTTCCTGGCTTTATTTTTCAAAATCAAATTTACAGGAAATAAGCGTTTTTCAAATATAATAATCATCGACAATATAGCCTCAAGCAATCCAATAATAAAAAATATTATATGTAAAAAGTTAACTAAATTAAGCATTATACACTGAACAATAATCCAGATAAGCAAAGCCCAGCTAAAAATAATACTTATATAACCCTGATGTTTTAACTTAAACCGAAACATTAAGGCACTTGCAATATTACCAAGTCCAATAATAGTAAATAAGATAATCCCCGGTATAAAAAAATTACTAAAAGGAGAATTTTTTAATACTTCCACTGTTACACCCAATGGTTCTACAGGATTAATAATAGCAGCCAGGCCCCCTGCTATAGCACCTATTCCTACAAACCAATGTAAGCCACATAAAACCCTATCAACTATATTCATCTCCTCCCCCTTTCTGCTGCTATAAGACCGAATAGAATTAACCCATCCCTGTCTCCTATAAAGTATACCCAAACCCCAGTATAGTAAAGCTCTTGAATTCATCACCTGGAGCCATCTTGATTTCTATAGTATGTTCCCTTGCTTCTTCTTCCTGGTACAGCAGGGTAGCGTTACAGTGGGTCCAGTTAATACGGCGGGGATCAACGGTCTTCACATATTTTCCATCAACATAAATCTCAGCCTTACCGAAATCAGCACTACCGGAATCTTTATAAACAAGCATTAAACTACTACTCTTAATGGTCATTCTGAAACTTCCGGCACCGGAATATATATTGTGCATCCAGTTATTTGGAAACATGGGTGTTCCTATTGTATCTGTGTCCATCTCCACCCGCTGGAGGTCATAATCCCGCAGGCGGAATCCTCCCTCTTCTATTACAGCTGCATCCGTATTGGTCTCCCTGTCCAGCAGGCGGATATTTTTGAAAGCATCTCCATAAAGGGGCTTTTTGTCAAGAGTAATATCCTCCTCAACCATTACTTCTTTATCTATTACTGCAAATAAATAGGCAAGACAGTCAGCCATGATCCTGTGCCCGGCATTTGATGGGTGATAAATATCAGCAAAAAAATCTTCTTTACTGATTACATTGCCTTTTCCTCCGGTCAGATAAAACTGTTCTACTACAGCATCCTTAATACTGACCATGGGCAGATTATAATGCCTGCCAATTGGAGCAAGCCTGTCCTGCAGGTTCCAGTCACTCTTGAATACACTGAACAATAAGATGACTGCCGGTTTATTCTCAGCTGATAAGGCCTTTAAAACCAGACTTTCATAGGATACTCCCCTTGTCTCATCATCTGCATCATTGACAGCAAATTCTATTATGACAATATCCGGCTCAACAGCACCATCCCTTAAAACATCCCTTTCATAACGGATAACACCTAGCTGGGACGGAGTGCCGCCAACACCGGCCTTAATAAAATGAATATTATCACCGCCATCTTTACCAAACAGCTCTTTAAATCTTAAATAGGATTGGTAGGCATAACAATTGGTATTGATTGGGCTGGCGCCGGCTCCCTGGGTGATGGAACCACCTATATAGGCAAGGGTGACATCTTCCCCTCTCTTTGCCTTTTCTATAGCTTTTTTCAGCCGCTTATTATTACCTGTACTCAATAGAGATTTGACAATCATGGCCCGGTATGCCTCTGAATCATAGTCCAGCTCCGGATCAGCTGCATAAACCGGCTTAATCATCCCTCCTATCATGCCCGTAATAAGTAATAAAATAATAATTGTTCTAAACTTTTTCATATATCTTACTCCCTTTTATTTTAACTGATTTCTCACAACTCTTTTTCCATCTTCTGTAATTCATCATTACCACCAAAGGCTATCATTATATCCCCTGGTTCAAAACTTAAATCTGCCAGCCCGCTTATATAAATCTCATCACCCCTCTTAACAGCAATAACATTTACATTATATCTATTCCTCAGCTTTAATTCCCTTAGATTCTTTCCAATAATATTATCCCGGACCGGCAACTCAATGATGCTATAATCAGGAGAAAACTCCAGATAATCGATTATATTTGAAGAGAGCAAATTATTGGCTACCCGTATACCCATATCCCTTTCCGGATAAACAACCCGGTCTGCACCGACCTTTTTCAATAGGCGTCCATGTAAATCATCCCTGGCCTTGACAATAACATAGGGCACCCCCAGCTCCTTCAGTATCATGGTGATAATCACATCAGCATGAGAACTGTCACCAATACTCACTATTGCCACATCAAAATTCTCCGCACCAAACCTGCGCAGGACCTCCGGATCAGTGGCATCTGCTTCTACTGCATGAGTCAGATCAGCTGCAATTGATTGAACTCTTTCCATATCCTTATCTATAGCCAACACATTATGTCCTCTTTCAGCCAGGCTTCTGGCCACACTGGCACCAAAAGTGCCTAAACCAATTACAAGGAATTGTTTCATTGTAGAAACCTCCAGTAAAATCTATGTACTAGCCTACCATTATCTCTTCCTCCGGATAACGGTAAAGAAGAACCTGTTTTTGTTCTGCCAGTGCAACTGCCAAAGTTAAGGGGCCAACACGGCCGATAAACATGGTGAAAATAATCAAGAGCCTGCCTATTCCAGACAGGGAGGCAGTTATGCCTGTTGACAAGCCGACGGTGCCAAAGGCAGCCACTGTTTCAAATAAAAGAGCAAAAAAGGAAGCACTCTCAGTTATAGATAAAAGCATGGTCACAAATATAACCCAGAACAGGGCCAGTAATGTTATCACAAAAGCCTTGATAACCAGTCTTTCTGACAGGCGGCGCCTGAAGATCTCGATATCCCTCTTCCCCCTGATAACATTCCATACAGCCAGTATTATAACTCCAAAGGTAGTAGTCTTTATCCCACCGCCGGTGGAACCAGGGGAGGCCCCGATAAACATCAGGATTATAGTTAAAAAAAGGGTAGCACTGTGCATCTGGCCTGTTGCCAGGACATTAAAGCCGGCACTCCGCGAATTAATGGAATAAAAGAGGGCTGTCTGGAGTTTTTGCAAAGGAGCTAAAGACCCGATTGTAGACGGGTTATTATATTCCAGCAGGAGAAAAGCAAATAAAGCAAAGACTATTAAAATTAAAGTAAAGGTCAGGACAATTTTACTCTGTAGGGAAAATTCTCTCATCCTCTTCCTGCTGAACAACTCCACCAGAACTGAAAAACCCAGGCTGCCCAGTATTACTAAAACCATGATGATCAAACTGGCTAAAGGAGCCGTCAGGCTGTTTTCAGAAAGGGCAAAACCGGCACTATTAAAGGCAGAGATTGAATGAAAGATCGCCAGATAAAGAGCCTCTCCCACAGGATAATCCTTAATAAAACTGATAAATAAAGGAATAGCAGCAAGACCTTCAATGGTAAAAGTAAGAAAGATAACATGCTTGACCAGTTTCACCAGGCCTGCCATCTTTATATTATCCAGATCATCTTTCAACAATAAGCGTTCCTTTAAACCTATTTTCCTGCCCAGCAAGAGGGCTATGATGGTGGAAAAGGTCATGATTCCAATACCACCTATCTGCAACAAAACCATTATTATGATCTGGCCAAATACCGTGAAAGCCCTGCCAAATTCAACTACCATCAGCCCGGTTACACAGGTAGCAGAGCTGGCAGTAAATAATGCATCCATGAAAGTCAGGCTGCCTTCTCCGGTAGTCGCCACAGGCAGGAGCAGCAACAGTGTTCCCACCGATATAACAGCCAGATAGGCAATAACCAGAAACTGAGCTGGATTAAATTTTCTCTTCTGCCGGTAGGTATGCATAATTATTACCCCTTCAAAAGACTCCTCTTACTAAAAACACTTCAGATAGGCTGAAGTTTTTTTAGTTTTATAGTACATAGCCAAAACCCAGGATGGTGAAACATTTGTCTTCTTCACCTGGAGCCATCTTTATCTCTATCTCATGTTCTTTTGCTTCTTCTTCCTGATAGAGGATAACTGGATTACAATGGGTCCAGTTATTAATATGGGGATCAGCAGTCAGCACATGTTTGCCATCTACATAAACCTCTGCCCGGCCAAATTCACTGCTGCCTGAATCCTTAAAGACCAGCATGAGGCCCTTACATTTGATGGTCATCTTAAAACTCTCATCTCCAGATGAAGGGGTACGCATCCAATTGTAGGGGAATTGGGCTGTACCATGGGAATCGAGGTCCATCTCTACCAGCTGTAAATCCCTGTCTGTCTCCGTAAATCCTCCCTCATCTACGACTGCCCATTGGGTATTTGTCTTCCTGTCAAGTAGGCGGATATCTTTGAAATAATTCCCGATTACCGGCTCCTTATCTATTTGGATATCCTCTTTATCCCTCTGCTCTTTACTGGTCTCAGCAAAAAGGAAGGCCAGGCAATCGGCCATCACCCTGTGGCCATCATTTGTCGGATGATAGATATCATAAAAAAACTGTCTTTTGGAGATAATATTTCCCTCTTCCCTGGTAAGGTAGAATTGTTCCACTACTGCATCCTTCACACTCACCATGGGCAGATTATAATGAACTCCTACCGGGGCAAGCCGGTCCTGCAGGTTCCAGTCATTTTCAAAGACACTGAATAAAAGTATTACAGCAGGCTTGTTTTCTGCTGAGAGTATCTTTAATACCAGACTTTCATAACAGACCCCTTTTGTCTCATCTCCTGCATCATTTACCGCAAATTCCACGACAACAATATCCGGTTTAATCTTTCCATCCCTCAAAATATCTCTTTCATAGCGGATGATACCCAGTTGAGAGGGAGTGCCGCCTACACCTGCCTTAATAAAATGAATATTATCCCCGCCATCTTTAGCAAAGAGTTCTTTAAACCTCAAGTAGGCCTGGTAGGCATAACAGTTTGTATTGATTGGTTTACCCCCTGCCCCCTGGGTTATGGAGCCGCCTATAAAGGCAATAGTAACCTCTTCACCTCTCTCCGCCTTCTCTATAGCCTTTTTCAGCCTCCAGTTATTACCCTTGTTCAATAATGAGCGGGCAATCATCTTTCCATACTCTTTTGACTCAAAATCAACCGGCGGGTCTATAATCAATTCCGGCACCTCATACCCATCATTCAGGTAAAACTTGACTGTGGCTTTTGCTATCTGGCCTACCTGGTCAAACTCAAAAGCAAACTTGCCCAGGATATCATCATCTGGTGACCATTCATGGTCAGCTACATTTATGATTACTTCACTGCCATCGGCAGGACAGGTAATACGCAAGGTTGTCCCGCTTTCATACTTATTAGTCTTCCCCCAATTCTGTAAAACAAAATTGACTTTTTCAACACTTTCATCAGTGGCCAGTATTGATACCCCAATACTATGGACCAGTTTATGAAATCCTTCACAGCTCTCCAACAGGCTCAGGATCTCTTCATCAGTAACACCACCGATGAACTCAGCTGCACTCCTTATCCTTCCTTCCAGATATATCTCTTCCGAAGGTTTTCCTTCATTGCGGCTACCCGCTTCAATATCACTGTCTACCATCAGGTAAATAGAGCTCCTCTTTTCAACCGGATCTTTAGGAGCTATAGGACCTTTTATATTGTTATTTTTTTTTCTCATGTTATTCTCCGTCATTTATACCATCCTCCCCTGATTTCTTTGCTAACACTCACCTATACGGGCGGCCTTTATTATTTCAAGATAATCTGCCAGCATATCCCTGCTTATATCCATCTTCTCAAGATATAAATCTGTCAACCTTCTTTTAAATTTTGTCAGGATTTCCATGTTCTCTGCTTCAGCAGGTATTGGTGCATATTCTATTAAAAAGATAGTCCTGGCCACATCATACAGCTGGACTCCCCGGCAGATATTCATAAAATCAATAACTACTGCCTCTCCGTCAGAGATGAAGATGTTTCCTGGATGAAAATCACCATGGCAAAGTGTATCTCCTTCAGGAAGTCCTGCCAGCCTCTCCAGCATCTCTTCTTTATTAATCCTGCTGTCTGCCGGAATATTTAAGATATTATTCTCTAAAAAGTCCCTATAATCAGGCACATTACTGACCTTATTGGCCAGGATTTTTTTATGCAGGCCAGCCATATATTCAGCACACTGCTCTAATTCACCGGTATTTATCACCCAATCCAGTAAAGGCTGGCCCTCTACCCTGTCATATATTATCCCGGACTGTTCACCAATATTGACAAGTCCGTAGACTCCTGGTTTTAGAAAATCTAAATCAGCTATAGCCCTGGCGTTTTCTAACTCCTTTTTTATAGCTTTCTGTGGATACCCTTTTTTAAAGAGCTTCAACACTTTGCCATCTTCCCATTCATAAACATCTGCTGTAAAGCCTGTTCCTATTAATTTTCCATATTTCATTTCCGGTCACCTATCTTTTTACAAATATATTTTAACGCAAAAGTTTTTTATAATATTCTTAAGGTATAATCCAGGTCCCGGTTTTACCCTGCAGGGCCTCCACTGCCTTATCCAGGGATGTTATTAAGGTCTTCCTACCGGCCTTTGAACCTGTAAAGGCCAGGGCAGCTTTTATCTTGGGCAGCATGGAACCTTCAGCAAATTCTCCGTCTTCCATATATTTTTCCGCTTCTTTAATAGTTAATCTGTCCAGCCATTGTTGTTCAGGTTTCCCATAGGCAATGGCTACCTTTTCAACAGCAGTTAAGATAAGCAGGGTACCGGCATCAAGCTGCCCGGCCAGTTTAGCTGAACTGAGGTCCTTATCAATTACAGCTGAAATACCCTGTAAGCTCTCTCCTTTATCAACAACCGGGATTCCTCCCCCGCCGACAGCTATCACTATATGTCCTGCACTGACCAGCATTTTAATCGGCTCAATCTCTACTATCTCTATCGGCTCTGGTGATGGAACCACCCTCCTATAGCCCCTGCCGGCATCTTCCTTCATTACAAATCCTTTAGCCCTCATCTCTGAAGCTTCTGCTTCAGTATAAAATGCACCTACCGGTTTAGTCGGATGCTGAAAGGCAGGGTCATTTTTACCAACAAGGACCTGTGTTACGATAGTTACAACAGGAATACTTAAACCCCTCTTCCTTAATTCATTCTGTAAAGCATTCTGCAGATGAAAACCGATATAACCCTGGCTCATGGCCCCACATTCGGCAAAAGGCATCTCAGGAATATCTTTATTGATTTTAGATGCTGTATCCATGGCCAGATTAATCATCCCCACCTGGGGACCGTTTCCATGGGAGATAATGACCTGATATCCAGCTTCGATTAAATCAACAATATTTATTGCCGTATTTCTTACTGCTTCTTTCTGTTCTTCAGGATTATTTCCCAGGGCATTCCCTCCCAGAGCAATAACTATCTTTTCCTGCATGAGTAAATCCCCCTGACATATAAAGAATAGCTTTAACTACTGGCAAAATCCATTATTTCTTTTAATATTTCGCCAATCATTAAATATTTCCTTTTTTGTACCCGTGATTCTTACCAGGCAATTATGAAAAAAGAGCCTCCTTGTAAGTCAGCTCTCTCCTACTACCTATATTTTGTTTTTCATTACTCCCTATTTAACAATATTCACTATCCTATCCGGAGACAGGCCCAGTTCTTCCACCAGCTCCAGGGCTCTTTTAAAGTCACCTACCTCCTCCGGTGCATGGGCATCACTATTGATAATGAACTTTACTTCAGTCCTGGCCGCTGCCTGTATAAAGGCCCTCAATTCTTCAACATGGCGGGCATTTATCTCCAGTAAGGTTCCCCGTCCTGCACAGGCCCGGGCCAGCTCATAGGTATCTATATCTATCCCATAACCCGGATGGGTAATAAAGTCAATCCTGTATCTCTCTACTGCCCTTATCAACACTTCTGTGTTGAATTTCCTTATTTGCTTTCTCCTGGCAGGGAAACATTTGTAAAAAAACCGGTTGTTCAGTATTATATCCTGAAAAGAATGGAAATCCGGCGGGTAGATTAAAAGGTGGAAACCGGCAGCCACAATATCAAGTTCCTGTAAGATCCCTTCCGGAACATCCAGCTCCCCCTCCCGGTTGATAATATTTGCTTCAACCCCGGCATACAGCCTGATCTGGGGATACTTTTTCTGTAATTCCTTGACCTCCTTCTTAATTTCCAGGAGTTCTGCTGCATCCCTGACTCCCAGGCGGATAAAATTCCAGGAACAGGGCCCGTGATCAGTAATGGCCAGTTCCCGTAAGCCCCTGGCTATGGCTGCTTCAATATTTTTCTCTATATTCCCCTTTCCATGGCTATACTGGGAATGGATATGATAATCGCCGTATATTCTCATCAAAGCAAGATCCCCGTCTTACAGGCCACTATGCCCAATATCATGGAGAAATACACCAGCTCTACTGTCGGCAGGTCTCTGGAATGCCGGAAAAATAGATAAGGGATAAAAAATAGCAATAAAGTTGTAAAAAATCCATAGGGTAATAAAAGGGGGAGGACATAGACAATCAGCAGGAGGATAATCACTGTCAGAGCAAAGTTGAGCCTTCCCCTCTGAAATAGAAGGGAATTAAACTTCCATTCGTATTTTGTAAATACCCTTAGAAAATAATTAGCACCCAGCCAGAGGGGAATGGTTAAAATACTGCCCATCAGTCCTGTAAGGGAACAGATAAAAACCAACAGGGCTTCCAGTAGTTTCTCTTTAGGGCCCCTGGCTTTTAACAGGAGCCGGATTCTGAAAATAAAGATTAAAAGTCCTGCAATAACCAGCAAGCTCCCGGCCACATTTAATTCATTTAAAAGACTGACAGGGATAGAACCCAGGAGCTGTTTCCAGATGGGTATTAAAAGGAGGGAGATAAAGGTCAGCAAGGGATATACTATAGTCCTGTTCTGCAGGCCTGGAATAAATCCTCCTTCAATCAGATAGGCCAGAGTTAAGGTATATAAAAAAATAAGCTCCATATTTATATTGCCGGTGAAGATAAGCATTAAGGTAGTTGTCACACCAATAAATAAAGAGCCTGAACCTGTACCCCAGATTAAGCCAGTAAGGCCGGTAACAACAAGACCAAGACTGGGACTTCCTGCCAGGGCGGCCAACAGTGGCAACAGGATAAAAATATTAATTTTCCATTCCCGGTAAAGCCTCATTCCTCCCTGCTCCTTTCACATTAATACTTGCTCATATTATTGACAAAACAGGGAGTTTTTATACTAATAATATCGCCAGGCCCTATCCAGGAAGGCCTTTTCCGGATCCTTCATTATTTTAAGGAAACTTGATTTATCAACCTTTACCCGTTCAGGACCATAAAGAACAGCTGGATTATTATCCATCTCCTCTATAGTGGCCAGGCCCAGGGCATTATTAAGGGAATAAAATTTCCTATAGCCCGGCATGTCCTCAGGAATTGCCAGGAAATAATTAATCAAATTAGGCACATGGGTCTTCACATCATCAATCATCCTGTCCAGCGCTGCCAGACCGGCTTCTTTGTTCTCCTCATCAATCAATTCCTGCAGGCTTATCCGCAAACTTACCAGAGGCCAGTAGTGTTTAACCCGTTGCTTTACATCTTCCCTGATATCCCGGATCAGATTTATTTTCTGTAAGAATTGGCCTGAAGCATTAAAA
>JAAYRT010000103.1 GCA_012518635.1 Halanaerobiaceae bacterium
AGGGAGGTATAATGATGTTCAATGAAGCTATTAAAGTAATAAAGAGCCGTAGGAGTGTCAGAAAATATATAGATAAAGAGATACCGGAGGAAGTGTTGAGGGAGATCGTAGATTGTGCCCGGCTGGCCCCCAGCGGTAACAACAGACAGCCCTGGGCCTTTTTGGTCATAACAGATCAGGATAAAAAAGAAAAAATCGCCAGTCTGGCCCGCTATGGTAAGTTTATTAAAGAGGCCGGGGCCTGTATAGGTGTATTTATTGATGAAAGCCAGACAAGTACACCCTTGTTGGATGCAGCAGCAGCTACCGAAAATATAATCCTGGCTGCCACTGCACTGGGACTGGGTACCTGCTGGGTATCCTCCTATAAGAGGGATCATTCTGAGGAAGTAAAGAAAATGGTCAATTGCCCGCCTGACATGGAATTAGTGGCCTTGATCTCTGTCGGTTATTATGATGAGATGACTGTGGGAATGCCCAAAAAGAAGGAACTGGAAGAAGTATTACATTGGAATTCATTCTAGAGGGAAACAACACAGGGGGAGGGTTCTACTGTGTTCCCCCTTTGTCTTTATCTGACTTCAGGGGGTGTAGAAAATGTTTAATTTTTTGAAAATAAATTGGAAGAAGTTAATCTTTTCTCTTATTTTATTTATTTTTATCTTTCTGGGCCTGAGGATTTTTATTTTCATCCTGACCCCCTTTTTCATCGGCTTTATAATAGCTCTTATAATTGATAAACCTGTCAATTTTATGGCCAGGAAGATACCCCGCAGCCTGGCTGTATTGATAATGATCATCCTGGTTATATCAATCTCACTGCTGCTGGCCGCCTTCCTCATAACCAACAGCATCAATGAGCTGGCTTATTTAATACGTTATCTGCCCAGGTATTATGAGCAGATAATGGAATTTACCAGCAATCTCCTGACAAGGATGAAGGATTTCTTCGACCAGCTGCCCGGCATGTTTAATCTGGCCCTATATAATAACCTTGAAAACTTTTATAACTATGGTTCCAATATTCTCTTAAATATCAGCAATAAGATAGTGAATGCAACCTTTAATTTACCCAGCATATTCTTGATATTATTATTTACGGTAATCTCTGCCTTTTTTCTTAGCAAGGATAAGGAAATGCTCACTGATTATCTGGTTAGCAGGATAAAATTTACCGATTCAGATTATGCCAATGTACTCAAGGATATATTTACATATATCAAGGTGCAGTTATTGATAGTCACTAATACCACTATCCTGACCGCCATTACATTTTCTCTCCTGAAATACCCCTATGCGATAATACTGGCCCTCCTGGCCGGTATCCTGGATCTGATTCCCGTCCTCGGTCCGGGGGCAATATACATACCGGTAGCAGTCATTAATCTCTTTTTCAATTTTAAGCATTCTATTATTCTTTTAATCGTCTATATTCTCATTATCGGGGTAAGGCCGGTACTGGAAAGCAAGATAGTGGGAAAGAGGATTGGGGTACATCCCCTTGTATTATTGCTGGGAGTTTATCTTGGCCTGAAGCTGTTTGGGTTTCAGGGTGTCATTCTGGCCCCGATTACAATAATTATCTTCAAAGCCTTGCTGGATGCCGGAATCCGCTATTAAAAAACACAGAGAACACAGGGGGACGGTTCTTCTGTGTATGGTTCAAAAACTCTTTAGTGAAGGTCAAACACGGTAGAACCGTCCCCCTATGTCATGTATTAGTTATTGATACCCAGAATTAGAAGAATCAGGATGAGGAAGATTAAGAAGGCCACATAATCATATCCTCCTCTTCTGCGGTCTCTTCCTAAGGTTTCTTCTGCCATTCATACTTCCCTCCTTTTAGTCATAAATTTCAGTATTATATTATTCATTGGCTTTGCTTAGTGATACAAAATTTTATATTATTATGTAATAAACAGGCAGAAGGGGATTCCGGGTGTCCCTGTGACAGGAAATACATATATATAAGATGGAGGTGATAGTTATGTTGGATATCAGGGAAGAAATAAGCCAGTTTGTAGAGAATAATTTCATTGATGAAAAATGGTATGAGCTATACCATCCCGCTGATATTGCTGAAGCTTTAGAAGAACTGGAGCCTGAGATTCTCCATAGTTTTGTTGCCTTGATGGATCTGGAGAATCTGGCCAGGATTATTGAGCTGGCTGATGAAGATTTACAATTGGAGATTATTA
>JAAYRT010000014.1 GCA_012518635.1 Halanaerobiaceae bacterium
CAGGTAAGCAGCCTTCTTCTTATTCATAATCTTTATAAATTTTATGAACAGCATAATCCCTTCCATCGCAGTATGAACATAGATGTAAATAACAATAAATCTGCTTATTATATTTGGTATGTAAAACTTAAAGTTATATATGGCTAATCCAAGCTTGCTGGCAATAAGTAACAAATAAAGATATATATAATCTCTTACCCATTTATCCTCCTGTAACATTAGAGCATCCCCTTTCTATCTATATATAGTAAATCTCTATATATTAAGTAAAAAGTGTTCCTGTATTGACAGAAACACTTTTCACATGCAAAATATATGTTAAAATCCTATCACCTTAAAATTTTTTATTTAAATAAAGCCCATATATTATAAGTATAATTCCCATAAAAGCAAGCATAAAGGTTATGTGGTTTCTTTTCTTAACAACCATATTTTCAGGATTTTCTTCATCATATATTACTTCAATAACATCACCTACTTTATTATCCATAGATACCTGTAATTTTTTTGAGGATATATACTTTTTGCCATCAATATCAATCTCAACTAATGCCCATTTTGAATTGTTTTTTTTCATTTGTTCAGATACTGCAGTATCTGTAGATATAATTACACCCTCTGCCGATTTAGGGTTTTTTATTGTTATTTTAGGCACTATCCAATAGTAAACACCTAATAAAAAAAACATAGCTCCGATAATAATTACGAACAAATTATAACTCTTTTCCACCCCTATAGATTCCCCCTTCAAATGCTTCCAGCGATGCTCTTCAGCCTAAATACTACCAGGTAGTAATAATTACTTTTTTTGCCTAAGATATAATTATGCACAAATATAAAAAAATCCTGCATAATTTTTACTTTTTTCATAAAAATACAAAAAAGGTGCCCCTGTATTGGCAGGAACACCTTCCAGAAATCTATTATTAATTATTTCAACCCATTACCATTCATTACTTCATACTCCGTAATAGCTGCTTCCAGAAGCTCCAGTTTCCTGTTGATCTCCTCCAGTGAGGAAAAACCCAGTATCCTGCTGGTCAATTTATTCAGATAATAGTCATAAACCACTTTTTTCAACTTCTTAAAGGGAAGGCCGAATTTTATCTCAAAGGAAGATATGATTATCGGCAGGAATATTGGTACAAACCAGGCAAAGAATGAAGCCCAGGGCTGTATATAGATAAGATAGGTGAGCAAAGTAATCAATATGCAGACAAATACTATACTACCCCAATAAAAAAATCCGGAACGGGCAACAGCAATCGCCTCTATATTCTTCTTAATCCTCAATAAGCTTTCCTTATTCTCCCTGATTATACTCTCAGTCTTATCCTGCTTTTCTTCTTTTTCCCTGTACAGCTGCTGGGACTCTTCCAGTAAATCCTCGATAAAGTTTTCATTTATTACACTTAAATCCCCCTCAAAATTTATCAATTCCTCTTCAATCTTATTGTTAAAGAGGAGGACAGTGATATCAAAACCTGACAGTTTCCCCTCTTCCCTCATTTTCTTAAGCAGATTAGTAAACTTATTCCAGACATTGCTGTCAATAAAAAGGCTGTTGGAGTGCATGCTGATTACAGAATAGAGAGGGAGATTACTCTCCAGGGAGGGATTTTTAAACCACAGGACATTAGTAAACAGCTGATCCAGTATCACTTCATTAATGGTCGAGTCCATCTGATGGTCCTTCTCAAAATTGTACCTGGTCAACCTGTGGTCAGATGTGAGGAAAATGGCCCTGGATTTCTCCAGTTTGCCAAACTTTTTACCCCTTACCCTCTTAATCACCTCAATGGCCTTCAGGTCATGTTCCACAGAGACTTGGGGGCTGTTCTTCTTGTAATTTCGCAACAATAAAATATCCTTCTCATCTATCTGATAATCCTGCAGGAGCTGGCCGGTCTCAA
>JAAYRT010000015.1 GCA_012518635.1 Halanaerobiaceae bacterium
AAACCCTTACCCTCTCATCACTCATTTAGCTTCCTCCTTTTTAAAGATTTTTAAGCATTTTTATTGCTTCCTGAGAATTGATCTCTCCCTTTTCCAGCATGGTCAGGATCTCTTTCCTACGCTCTCCAATACTATCATCCGGGCTGGTATCTACACTGTAGCCCAGAGCCTTAATAATCTCATCTAGTTTATTCCTTACTGTTGGATAAGAAATCCCCAGTTCCCTCTCAACCTCCTTAATATTACCTCTGGATTTTATAAATACTTCGACAAATTCCAATTGACTCTCTGTTAAGTGGGCAAACTTACCTGCAGTAAAATTTCCCCTTACCTCTGTATTACAGGCTGGACAATGTAATACCTTGATCCTCATCCTGCCACTACAAACAGGACAGGCTCCTAATACTCTGTGTTCCATAAAGATTTCTTCCTTTCTATTAGAATTAAAAACCTCTGCTGTTTTACCCGGTTATTTCATGAAAGTTTATTTATATAAAGCTCTGGCTACCTGCTGGATAATTATATTACCTTATATTTCCTCACTTAAATATTATAAAAATATTTTAAGTTTGTCAATAACATTTTTTAATATTTTTAATTTTTATATTAATATTTTTAAGTTTATTGATTATTTTTTTAATAGTATAAATAAGTGTTTTAAAATCATTAAAACAAGAACTATCTGAAATATAGTATCCCTGTCCTGAACCTGGCCGGCCCTAAACTTTCACTTAAGTTTGAAATAATAGGGCCTTTTGATATAATAAAAAGTATAATCAGTTTTTTTGTCATATTATACATAATATTGTCGGTAAAGGAGCCAGGTAAATGAAGAAAAATATGAGAAATAAGCTTTTATTATTTATTCTCCTCCTATTATTTATAGCCATTAGTGTATCAGGCAGGACGGGGGAATTAACAATTCATTTTCTTGATGTAGGTCAGGCTGACTCAATCTTACTGGAATTACCCAATAATGAGATTATGCTCATTGATGCAGGTAATAACAGTGATGGCAGGAAAGTTGTCAATTACCTGCGGGAAAAGGGGATAGATACTATTGATTATCTCATCGGCACCCATCCCCATGCCGACCATATTGGCGGCCTTGATGATGTTATTGATAATTTTGAGATAGGCAGGATTTATCTTCCACAGGTAATACATACCAGTAAAACCTTTGAAGATGTCTTGCTGGCCGTTCAGAGAAAGGGTAAAAAAATTACCCCCGCCAGGGCAGGGGTAAATATAGTGGATGAACCTGATTTACAAATATATTTTATCTCTCCCGTCAGGGATGATTACAATAATTTGAACCATTATTCAGCAGTAGTAAAGGTGGATTTCCTGGATAAGTCTTTCCTTTTTACCGGTGATGCCGAAAAACCTAATGAGGAAGAAATGATAGAAAAATACGGGGCCAGGCTCAAGTCCCATGTCCTGAAAGTCGGCCACCATGGCAGCAACACCTCTACTACTGAAGAATTTATTAAAATTATAGAACCAGATTATGCTGTCATCAGTGCAGGTAAAGATAACAGATATGGCCACCCCTCCCCTCTAATTATTGAAAGATTGCAAAAATATGGAATCAAGATTTACCGAACAGATTTACAGGGAACAATAATTGTCCACAGTGACGGGCAGCAAATCCTCTTTAACCATGACCCAGTTAATCAAATCATTACAGTGAATCATGGGATTGTGATCGAAAGTGTTGACCTGGTAAAAGAAATGGTTATAATTGTTAATATGAGCAAGGAAATAAAAAATCTATCCGGCTGGAAGCTGGTCAGTGTAGTGGGCAATCAGGAATTTGTTTTCCCTCAGGGCACTTCAATCAAACCAGGAGAGAGATTGATGATCGTTAGCGGCCCTGCCGCCAGTATTACTGACGATAATATCCTGGTCTGGACCAAATCTTATATCTGGAATAATGATGGTGATCCTGCAGAGCTATATGATGCCAATCACAATTTAATCTCCACCTATTAAAATATGCTGCTATTCTGTCTCTGATAACAAAAGGAATAAGCCTGGAAAGGGGGTTATCATGTTAATTCTCGACCGCTTTGAAGGAAACATGGCTATCATAGAGTGTGAAGATAAAATGCTCGAGATTCCGATAAAATACCTGCCTGCAGCTGCTAAAGAAGGCGATATACTGAAATTAGTAATCGATGAAGGAAAAACAGATAAGAGAAGGGAAAAGATTCAGAAACTGGCTGATTCCCTGTTTGAATAAATAACTGATTTTAACAGGCTTCCTTATATTCCTTCATATTACTCATTAAAATAAAGGCCAGGAACATGAAAACCTTTTATCCCTATTAAACAAATTACAATTAGCAATAATAAAAAGGGCAGTCTTTTAAAACTGCCCTTTTGTCATTTATGACATGGAAATATCCCAGGAGTATAACACAGGAAATCCGTCCCCCTGTGTCGTTTTTCCTATTTAATTTTTTCTAATCTGATACCTGTTTCATGACCGTTTAGATCAAATTTTTCCAAATCCCCGTCTGCCTTTTCGATACTCTCGGCCAAGGTTTCTGTTTTGATATACTCTTCAAAAACCTTTACAGCATTGCTGATTTCTTCACCGGCATTGAAATATATTTTAATCTTATCCAGTACCTCATAGCCATTATTTTTACGCATCTGCTGTACCTTGGAAACAAACTCCCGGGCATAACCCTCATCCAGTAAGTCCTGGCTCAGTGTGGTATCAAGGATAACGAAGAGGCCGTTATCCATGGCTACAGCAAAACCTTCTCTATCTACAATCTCTACACTGATATATTCAGGCTTTACTTCAAAATCTTCCCCGCCAAGATCCAGACTAAAAGATTCCCCCTGCTCTACCTTTTCTTTTATTACTACAGCATCAAGTTTAGCCAGAGCTGGAGCAAAGAATTTCATCTTATCCCTTAAGAGGGGGCCGACAACCTTAAAGTTCGGCTTTAACTTAAAATCCATATACTCATTAAGGTCTTTTGCAAAAACAACCTCTTTTACATTTAATTCTTCCTGCATCAAAGGAATCAGATCACTGATCAGTTCCTCATACCGGCCGTCAACCAGTACCTTCTGGATAGGCTGCCGTACTTTCAGGTCATGTTCTTCCCGGACAGCCCTGCCCAGTGTAACCAGATCCCTGACCAGGTCCATCTTTTCTTCCAGTTTTTTATCGATTAAGGCTTCATTAACTTCCGGGAAATAGGACAGGTGGACAGATTCTTCCCCGGTTAATTTCTGATATAGTTCTTCAGCAATAAAGGGAACAAAGGGGGCAATTATCCTGGCAACTCCCACAAGAACCTCATAGGTAGTATTATAAACTGATTTTTTATCAGTATCCAGTTCAGAAGCCCAGAATCTCCTTCTGGAACGCCTGATGTACCAGTTGGACAGGTCCTCATCAACGAAGAACTGGATAGCCCTTACAGCACTGGTTAAATCATATTGATCCATATGCTGGTTTACAGTCTTGATAAGGCTATTATATTTGGACAACAACCAGCGGTCCAGCTCACTCCGGTCCTCATATTTAACGAAAAACCTTGTTGGATCCACTTTATCAGTATTGGCATATAGTTTAAAGAAATAATAAACATTCTTGATAATCCGGAAGAACTTGCTTTCTACCTCTTTTAAACCGTCAACATCGAACTTGGTCGGAACCCAGGCAGGGGATACATAATATAGATACCACCTCAAGGCATCTGCACCGTACTCCTCAAATAAATCAAAGGGATCAACGGTATTACCCCTGGACTTGGACATCTTCTTACCCTCTTTATCCAGAATCAGGTCATTAACCAGAACCCGCTTGTATGGTGATTTTCCGGTCACAAAGGTAGAGATAGCCAATAAGGAGTAGAACCAACCCCTGGTCTGGTCAATCCCCTCACAGATAAAATCAGCAGGAAAATTATTTTTAAATTCTTCCTGGTTCTCAAAGGGATAATGCAGCTGGGCAAAAGGCATGGCACCACTATCAAACCAACAATCAACTACATCCGGCACCCTGGTCATGCTACCACCACACTGGTCACATTTCAAGTGTACCTCATCTACATACGGCCTGTGTAATTCGATATTTTCATCAATATCTTCTATAGCCTTTTCCACCAGTTCCTGCCTGGAGCCTATACTGTCCTTATGGCCACAGTCATCACAAATCCAGATATTGAGAGGGGTTCCCCAATATCTACTGCGGGAAATAGCCCAATCCTTTAAGTTTTCCAGCCAGTTCCCAAAGCGGCCTTCTCCCACAAATGGCGGATACCACTCTACACCATCATTATTCTCTATCAGTTTATCCTTTAATTTTGTCATCTCAATATACCAGCCGGGCTTGGCATAATAAAGCAGGGGTGTTTTACATCTCCAGCAGTGTGGGTAGTTGTGGGATATATTCGCTTTCTTATACAGTTTGCCTTCCTCATAAAGCCATTTCAGAATCTCGATATCGGCATCCATTACGAACATGCCCTGCCAGGGAGTAGTAGTATATTTACCATCCTCATCTACAGGCTGCAAAACAGGCAGATTGTATCTCAGTCCTGTCTGATAGTCATCTTCACCAAATGCCGGTGCAGTGTGGACAATACCGGTACCATCCTCTGCAGTTACATAATCAGCCAGGGTGACAAAATAGGCTTTTTTATCCGGCTCTACAAAGGGCATAATGGGTTCATACTCTATACCTTCCAGTTCCTTACCCTTTATTTCCTCCAGTACTTCGTATTCACCCTCCAGGACCACCGCTGCCAGGGATTTTTCTATATATAGGACTTCATCATTATTTTTAACTTTCAAGTAGGTCATCTCTGGATTAACTGTTAAAGCCACATTGGCTGCCAGTGTCCAGGGGGTAGTTGTCCAGACCAGAAAATACTCATCCCTATCTTTTCTTTTAAATTTAACATAAACAGTTGTAGACTTAATTTCCTCATAACCCTGGGCAACTTCGTGAGAGGCCAGCCCGGTACCACAGCGGGTACAATAGGGTAAAATCTTATGTCCTTCATAGATTAAGCCTTCTTTATTAAACTTATCCAGTATCCACCAGACAGTTTCAATATAATCATTATCCAGGGTTATATATGGGTCATCCATATCAATCAAATAACCCATCCTTTTGGTCATTTCACGCCATAAACTTTCATACTTAAAGACGGATTCCCTGCATTTTTCATTAAATTCAGCAATTCCGTATTCCTCAATCTCACGCTTGCTGCTGATATTTAACTCCTTCTCTACCTCAATCTCCACCGGCAATCCATGGGTATCCCAGCCAGCCTTTCTTTTTACCTGATACCCCTGCATGGTCTTATATCTACAGACAGCATCCTTCAATGCCCTGGAAATAACATGGTGTATTCCCGGCCTGCCATTGGCTGTTGGCGGCCCTTCGTAGAAAACAAACCTTTCATTACCCTCCCGGGTAGATATACTTTTGTCCAGCAAACCGATTTCATCCCAGTAATCGGCAATCCGCTTTTCAGTTTCATGTACTGGTAAATCAGAAAAATCTTCAAATCTGCTCATATCAATTCACCTTCCCTTTCTGTTTATAAATCTGTTTAAAAAAGAATAACAGTCATAATTATTTCTTCTATAAAATTAAAAAATCCCCAAGCCACAAAGACTCAGGGACGATATTACCGCGTTACCACCCATTTTATAGGATAAATAATTATTTCCTGATAAATAGAGCAGGAAATCTTATCCTATCACTCATTTTAGTCTAACGCACCTGGCGGGAAACCCTACACAGTACAGAAAAAGTGTACCTTCAAGTTCCGGCTCCAGGGTGATCTTCATAAAGAGTCTTTCCGGGTAATCTCTCAGCCGCTGAATTACCTCTCTGTACTAAAGATTCTCTTTACTACTCTCCCTTTCACAGCCTTTAAAATTTTTACTTTTTATTAAATATAGCTTAAAATCCGTTAAAAGTCAAGGGTTATATTACTGGACAAAAAATTACCCTTAATCAAAATAATCACTATATTTTTCTTTCATTTTCTCTATATCATACTTAATCCTGTTAGTATGTTCTTTCACTACCCGCTCAGCTAACTCCAGATTTTTATCCTTTATAGCATCGATAATTTTCTGATGATCAGCAATTATTTCTTTTCTATTAAAGTAAGTGGTTAAACTCAATACCCTGATTCTATCTATATGGGTACTTACCTGTTGTAAAATCTCCCAGACATATTTTTTATTACAGGTTTCAAAAACAATCCGGTGAAACTGATTATCCAATTCGAAAAGTTGAATCAGATTCTCCTCCTCAGCAAGAATTTCCTGCATCTTAACTATAGTCTGTAATTTAAAGAGTCTATCTTTAGGAAAATCCATTTCACAGGCAAGTTTAATCACAGCCAGTTCCATATTCTCCCGCATAAACTGGGCCTGGATTATCTTGTCTATATTGATATGAGAAACAAAGGTACCATTCTGAGGGAGTATATCCACCAGATCATCCTCAGCCAGTTTGGCAAATGCTTCCCTGACCGGAGTAACACTAACCTGCAATTGCCTTGATATCTTTTCTTTCTTCAGAGGTGAGCCAGGTTTTAATCTCAGCTCCATAATATTTCTCTTCAATACCTGATAAACATAATCCTTCATTGTACGACTATCGATATTGGTATCTATACTCAAATTCAATAGACTCACCTCGACACATCTTTTTATTGCTTCACTAGTTATTATATTAACATACTAATATAAAAAACTCAACCAATTTTGCTAATATATTCCATCATTCCTCTAAAAATACTTATTCTGGTAATTTTTAAAGGATTAAAAGGCTCAAAGCCATGACAAACATCCCGGCAATAAAGCCATAGATTTCCTGATGATTCTGGCCATATTCTCTTGATGTCGGCAGCAATTCATCGATAGATATATAAACCATAATACCAGCTACAGCACCAAATAAAATACCAAAAACCAGATCATTGAAAAAGTTCCGCAGGATAAAATAACCAATTAATGCTCCCAGAGGTTCTGAAAGGCCGGATAGAAATGAGTAGAAAAAGGCCTTTTTCCTGCTTCCTGTTGCATAATATAAGGGTACTGCAACAGAGATACCCTCAGGTATATTGTGAAGTGATATAGCAACCGCAATAGACAACCCTAATGCCGGGTCACTCAGGGCTGAGGCAAAGGTGGCTAACCCTTCCGGAAAGTTATGTATGGCAATGGCCAGGGCTGAAAACATCCCCATCCTGTGTAAATTGTCTTTTTCATCCAGAACATCCTCTTTAAGATCAATTAACATCTCCTCTTCTCTGGCCTCATGGGGGTTTTCAGTTTCCGGGACCAACCGGTCAATTATTAAAATAAGCAAAACTCCGAAAAAGAAAGAAGCAACCGTTGCCCAATCACCCGGTCCTTCCCCTAGATAGGAACGCAGAGCTTCCTGGGCCTTGGGAAAAATCTCCACAAAAGAAACATATATCATAACTCCTGCGGAAAAACCCAGGGAAACTGCTAAAAAGGATTTATTGGTTTTTTTGGTGAAAAAAGCGAGAAAACTCCCTATCCCAGTAGCAAGACCTGCAAGACAGGTCAACAGGAAAGCATAAGCTACATTTTCTATTTTAATCACCCTATCTATCTGTTCTTTGTGATAATCATAACTTTTACTACATTCATTATATTATATAAAGTCGTTTTTTTCAAATATCCTGCTTTTCCCTTTATTTATTAAGTTTCTCTTTATATTTTGCCCTGAATTTTGCCAGCTTAGGAGCTATTACCACAGCACAATAGGCCTGTTCCGGATTTCTTTCATAATAATTACGGTGATATTCTTCTGCCGGATAAAATATCTCCAGTTTCTCCACCTGGGTTACAATAGGGTCTTCATATACCTGTTCTTCCTCCAGGCTCCTTATCATGGCCAGAGCCTGTTCTTTCTGTTCTTCATTATGGTAAAAAATTGCAGAACGGTACTGGGTACCGATATCACCGCCCTGCCGGTTTAAGGTAGTAGGATCATGTATGGAAAAGAATATCTCCAATAGATCCCGGTAAGAGATTACTTCCGGTTCAAAGCTTATCTGTACAACTTCTGCATGGCCTGTTATATCCTTACATACCTCTTCATAGGTCGGGTTTGCAGTATGGCCGCCTGAATAACCCGGCAATACTTCCAGCACACCCTTTAAATATTTAAAAACTGCCTCCAGGCACCAGAAACATCCACCAGCTAATGTAGCCTTTTCATACCTCTCCAAATACATTCACCTCTATCCGGGTTATTTATGTTTATTCCTTGATTGATATATATAAATCAAAATTTTTATTACCTGCCTGTATTGGGATTATCAGTATCTGCTTGGATGCTGTTGAAAAACTTTTATTTAATCCGACAGTGATCTGGGGAGGAACAATATTACAGGAATAACCTGATTCGGACAAATTGCTCATGGCATTACCGGTGATAATATTGGCCAATTCTCCAATGGCTGAAGCCATGAATGTATCAAATTCCTTAAATTCCATTCCGGCCATTTCTTCCACAAGGTTAAATACCATTTCTTCCGGGAAACTAAATACAATAGTCCCTTTTAAATCACCTGTAATCCCTATTGAAACATTGATAACATGATTGGGGACAATCTTTTCATCTACCCGTAAATCCTCTCTCTCCAACTCTATAGAAAACATATTCTGAAATACTTCACGTGCAGCTATGTATATAGGATTAATATATGTTGCTTTCACTATTCCTCTTCCTTCCTGTTTATGTATTTACTTATTTTCTGGTCTTCACCGGTCACATGATTGATTAACCAGGTCAATATTCTTCCACTGAATTCCATTATCAATTCCTCATTATATTTGTCTTCCTCAAATTTCCTCTTGAATTCCATTACATCTTTCTTGAAATTTTCATGAATCTGATGATGCCTTTCATATTCCGGGAAATTATATTTCTTTTGTACCGCTTCCTCAGACTGAAAATGGGCAATAACATATTCACCCATAAAATTAAAAGTCTCTTCAATATCATCAATCTTTTCTTCCATACTATGCTCGCTTCTCACTACTTTTAAAAACTTGTTAAATCTTTCGAATAATTCTTTATGCTGTCTGTCAATCACCTCAACACCAATAGCATATTTATCCTTCCAGATCACCTTTTTATCCTCCTTATTTCTCTTTACCTGATGCCTTTTATCAGGTATCGTTTCTAACATTATACTTATTCCCTGAATTTTTTTCAATGTTTTTCTCAATTTTTTGTCTTTTCAATCAGAAAAAGAGGAATATTATAAAAAAAACCAGCCTGTAAATGGCCGGCTTTTTTTCTCTTATTTTATAATGCTTTTTTATAGTGCCTTAACCCGTGATTTCAGAACCTCATAACCTAAAGCATTGATAGCCTTTTCTATCTCTTCTATGTTTGTAACCTCTCCATCAAAATTTACTTTAACCTTACTTGAGTTAAATAATACCTCTACACTGTCTTTATCTACACCATCTAAAGCTTTTACTGCCTTATCGATTTTCTGTAAACATGAGGGACAGCTCAATGTTTCCAGATGAATAGTTGCTTTCTGCATTTTGCTTTTCTCCTTTCACTTAATTTTTATTCATAGGCTTGTAAACTTATATGCTTATCCAGGGCATTCTCTGCAACAATATTATACGCCTTAGGGTTTATAATTAATTTGATCTATGTCAAAATTTATATATTTTCTATTATAACCCTATCTTAACTTATAATGGAGAAGCCTCATCCCATTTAAGATTACAGCCAGGATACTTGCTTCATGAACCAGCATACCAATGGACATGTTCATCCATTCACTGAAGAATACACTGGCCAATAAGAATAATACAACTCCTACAGCAATAAAGATATTCTGCCGCATATTATTTACCGTTGCTTTTGTCAGACCTAAAGCATGGGGCAGGCGGCTGAAATCTGAATTCATTAAAACCAGATCAGAGGTTTCAATGGCAACATCTGTACCGCCACCCATGGCAATTCCGATATCCGCCAGGGCAATTGAGGGACTATCATTCACTCCATCACCAACAAAGGCAACAACCTGGCCCCGGGCCTGTAATTCTTTAATATAGGCAGCCTTATCTTCCGGCAACATGTTTCCATGGGCTTCGGTTAAACCAAGTTCCCTGGCTACTAAATCAACAGTTCCCTGATTATCACCTGATAGGACCACCAGATTTCTGACTCCCAGTTTCTTTAATCTCTGCAGGTCGTTTTTTACACCTGGCCGTATCCTGTCACGAATTCCCATCAAAACCTTTAATTCACCATCAACCGCTGTCAGGACCAGGGAGTTGCCGTTTTCTTCAAAGAGTTGGATATCCCTGCGTTCTTTTTCACTTAAATGAACCTTTTCTTTCTCCATCAATACTGGATTACCCACTGCTACTCTGTGTCCATTTACATAAGCTACTATCCCGCTGCCTTTCACAACATTCGTATTTTCAACAGGATATAACTCCACCTCACCCATATATCCCAGTACTGCTTTGGCCAGGGGATGATCTGATTCTTTTTCAATACTGGCAAGATAGGCGAAAACTTCCCTGGTATTATCTGTATAGATTTCTACTTCCGCTACCTCAGGATTACCTATTGTCAAGGTTCCTGTTTTATCAAATACTATTGTATCAACTTTACTGAAGGCATGAATGACCTCACTGCCTTTCAGAAGCACACCCTTTCTGGCCCCATTGCCTATACCGGCCACATTAGATACTGGAACACCGATTACCAGTGCCCCTGGACAGCCCAGAACCAGGATGGTAATGGCCAGTTCAATGTTCCTTGAAAAAAGCCAGACCAGAATCGAAAGGGCCAGCACTGCCGGAGTATAATATTTAGAGAATTTATCAATAAAACGTTCCGCTGCTGATTTTGAATCCTGGGCCTCTTCAACCAGCTCAATTATCTTACCAAAAGTGGTATCCTCACCGACCCGTTCTGCAAGAATTTGAATAGTTCCATTTTCCAGGATAGTCCCGGCAAAAACCCTGGAATCTTTCTTTTTATTTACTGGAACAGATTCGCCGGTAATACTTGCTTCATTGATATACCCCTCGCCTGATAAAACAATACCATCAACAGGTACCTTTGCCCCTGTCTTAACAAGTAGTATATCTTTTTCTTCAACATCATCTACATCTATCTCCTCGTATTCACCATCTGACATTTGTTTTAAGGCTTTATCAGGTGCCATTTCAGTTAATTCCTTGATTGCAGAACGGGTTTTATTAAGGGTACGCTGCTCCAGAAATGCCCCGAATAAAAAAAGGAATGTAACAATTGCGGATTCCTCATAATTCTTTATTAAAAAGGCCCCGATAACAGCGACAGTAACTAAAACATCTATACTGACTACTTTTACCCTCAGGGCCTGGTAGGCCTGGATAGCTATAGGCAGAACTCCCAGAACGGAAGCAATTATAAAGGCCCAGTTAAATAAATATTCATTGGAAAAAGCAAAGATACTGATCAGTCCAGTAGCAATTAGAATTGCACTGAGTAAGGTTATCTGATTTTTTCTACTCAATATAAATCTCTGCATCAT
>JAAYRT010000104.1 GCA_012518635.1 Halanaerobiaceae bacterium
ATCAAAACTCTCCCCGGCCCCCAGTACTTCTTTCAGGATGACCAGGTTCTCATCCAATTTCTTTCTGATTGGATTGTTCAACTATTTCACCTCTATAAGTAGATGCTCTATATCACATATCTTCAGTATCACTTCAGGAAATAAATTTACCTGAATCATCTTTTTGGATTAAAGATTGAGGCCATGAAAAAGGCAATGATGACCGAAGCACTGATCCCTGCACTGGCTATATCCAGCACTCCCTTGAATAAACCCAGTAAGCCATCCTTTTCCGCAGCCTCCTGTACACCCTTGGTCAAAATATAACCAAAATTGGAGACAGGAATGGTAACCCCGGCCCCGGCGAATTCCTTCAAAACATCATACCAGCCCAATCCTGTCAATATGGAACCGATAATAACCAGGCTGACCAGAATGTGAGCAGGAGTATAATCAGTATTATCCAGTATCAGCTGACAAATCCCACAGATCAGGCCTCCTATCAGAAAGGCCTTAATAAATATTCCCACCTTTATCAACCTCCCGGAATCTTTTCCACAACTATGGCATGGGCTATAGCCGGTATCGATTCTTTCTGTTTAACAGTAAGGGCACTCAGCAAGGCTCCTGTACCAACAAAGAGGATCCGACTGAATTCGCCTGCTTTTATCCTGGGGATAATTACGCTGCCGAAAAAGGATGCCGAAGCTCCAACCCCGCTGCCGCCTGACCCATACTGTTTCTGGCCGCCAAAAATCTCCCCGCCACAATCCATTAATTTATCATCAGCCATTATATTCTTCTCTTCCAGCAGAGAAGTCAGTACCTTTTTTCCGGTAATACCCAGATCCCCTGTCAAAATAAGGTCATAATCAGCCAGGCCTCTGTTTAAATCCTTAAAATTCTGTAAGATAATCTCCGCCGCCGCTGGAGCCATGGCTGAACCCAGATCATTGGGATCAGTGACACCCAGGTCGATTACCTTGCCAAAAGTAGCATGGGTAATCCAGACATCTCCTCCAACCCAGCCTAAAACATAGGAACCTGCAGCTGTTACAGTAAATTGTTTATAGGGCGGGTACTGGACACCATATTCCAGGGGGGTGCGGTACTGCCTCTCTGCAGTCTGATAATGGCTGGAAGCAAAGGCTACTACACAATCGGCAAACCCCCCATCCATCAAGGCTGCTCCCAGAGACAGGCCTTCCACCAGGGTGGCACAGGCACTATATATCCCCAGAAAAGGAGCATCCAGATCCCTGGCTACAAAATCAGCAGTAATCAGCTGGTTTAAAAGGTCCCCGCCCAGCATCAGATCCACATCTGCAGCAGTAACAGAGGCTTTATCCAGAGAGAGATTTACCGCATTTGCAGCCATCCTCTCTTCACCTTTTTCCCAGCTATCCTCGCCATATTTGGCGTCATCCAGGTGGAGGTCAAAATAATCACTGTAGGGGCCCTTGCTCTCTTCCGGTCCCACAATTGCAGCATGGGCCACTATATGGGGCGGGTTTTCAAAGATAAAAGTCTGCCCCTTGCATTTTACAGCCACAGTATCACCCTCCAAATAAGGTTTGTAATAGGCCTATCAAAAAAGCTGAAACCATACCATATGCCAGGACCGGGCCGGCTATGGAAAAGAGATTGGCCCCGATACCGATAATGAAGCCTTCCTGCTTGTATTCCAGGGCTGGAGCCACCATGGAATTAGCAAATCCGGTCACCGGCACCAGGGAACCGGCCCCGGCAAATTGACCAATTTCGTCATAGACATCCAGTCCTGTCAGAAGGCCACCGAGAAAGATCATGGTAATTGAAGCCATGGTACCAGCATCCTGCTGGCTATATTCAAAAAATGTCATAAATAGCTCCTGGAAGACCTGGCCCAGGAGGCAAATAGTACCACCTACCAGAAAGGCCTTGAAGAAATTAGCCGTTTTATTAACAGACGGCTGCTCCTTCTGTACTATCTTCTTAAATTCATCTGTTGTCTTATTGATATTTTTCAAGAGAATCCTTCCCTTCAATTCATTCTGGATAGTCAAATCTGGATTGCATCTGCCGGAACATTATCAGCTATATCCGGAAAGAATAAGTATAAAGCCAGCAATATCAGGCCAAGTAATAATATTAATATAAATGACCGGCCTTTAAACTTCTTCATCCCCATCACCTCCCTGTATTTCAGGCCTGGCTTCTCCATTTTCTAAATTTAGTATTATAAAATCTCCTTCTTTATATACAAAAAAAGCAAACAGTATTTAATATTGATAAAATGCAGTGAAAAATAAAAAACCAGGCTTCACCTGGTTTAATAATTCATATACATTTTTGTTAAGATATTATAATCATAATTTAAATTGATTTACGCAATTCCTCCAGGATACTCCTCTCCAGCCGGGAGACCTGGACCTGGGAAACTCCTATCTCCTCAGCCACCTCCTGCTGTGTCTTATCTTCAAAATACCTCATGAAGATAATCTTTCTGGCCCGGGGTTCAAGATTACGGATGACCTCTACCAGTTCCAACCGGTCAAAGGTATCCAGTCCGCCTTCTTTCCCTTCAACACCGATACTATCAATCAAATATAATTCACTGTCAGCACTCCTGGTATTTATGGTCTGATAAATAGAAGATGGTGTCTTATTGACCTCCAGTGCACTGATAATTTCCTCTTTGGATACCTCCAGGGCTTCTGCCAGCTCACTTATGGAAGGAGAACGGTTCAATTCCTTTTTCAATTCTTCTTCTTTCTCCCGGACCTGTCTGGCCAGCTTTTTCAGGGAACGGCTGACCTTGATGATTCCATCATCCCGCAGAAATAATCTAATCTCGCCAATTATCCTGGATACAGCATAGGTAGAAAACTTAAAACCCTTCTCCAGGTCATAGGCCTTGACTGCCTTAATCAGGCCGATTACCCCCACCTGAAACAAATCCTGCAGCTCATAACCGGTATTCCTGAAACGATAGGTAACCTTCAGGACCAATCTTAAATTATGTTCCACCAGTTTTTCCAGAGCCTTATCATCATCCCACTGGGCTAGCTCTATGTAATGCCTGGTCTCTTCTTCGCTCAGAAGTTCAAGATCAGGAAGATCGATTATATTATAATTCATTTTTCCACCTACTCAATTTTAAGAGAGTTCTTCCTGCCTGTTTTTAAGCTTTTCCGGTATTTTATACATTTTCACAACCGTACCCTTTCCAGGCTCTGAGCTAAGTTGGAACCTATCCATAAAGGAATCAATAAAAGCCAGTCCGAGGCCCATGTGTTCCTCTTTGGTGGAATAATTGGGCTGCAGCACTGCCTCTAAATCTTCAATACCGACACCCTTATCCTCAACCACAATGATGAGCTCCTCGCCCTCTATCCTCAAATCTATCTCTATGATACCCTCCTCCAGAGGATATGCATGAATAATACAGTTTGTCACTGCCTCTGAAACGGCCACCTTGATCTCTTCCAGTTCATTTAACGTAAAATCCAGTTCTGAAGCAAAACTGGCTGCTGCCAGCCGGGCCAGTCCAACATTATTGCTCCTGCTCAGCATCCTTATATGCGCATGATTACCCATCAGGCCATCCTCCCTTCACCAATCTCATTCAAGGCTTTTTCCTCACTGCTATATTCAGGCATAATCTCCAGCATTCCGGCCATCTTAATTATCTTTTTCACCTGGG
>JAAYRT010000105.1 GCA_012518635.1 Halanaerobiaceae bacterium
GGTGTAGTGGCTGCATGATCCAGGTATATCTTGTTCATAATTTCACTCCTATCGCCATAAAAATCTTAAACTTATTTTTAGAACATATAAGTACTTCCATTCTTTTGCTTTTGGTATTCATCCCTTAAAACAGCAATTGTCACTGATTCCAGCAAGCGGTCGATGTTTTCCTTCATCTTCAGCCACAAGTTATAAGTTACACAATCTGCGCCACTACTGCATTCCATTTTACCATTTTCTCTCAGAACACAGTCTACAGGGGCGATTGGTCCTTCCAGGGCTGTCAAAACATCCTTTACAGTGATATTTTCTGGTACATCATTTAAGAGATAACCGCCATGGGCACCCCTGACACTTTTTACAATACCCGCTTTTCGCAAACTGGCAAATAGCTGTTCCAGATATTGTTCCGAGATATTCTGTCTTTCAGAAATCTCCCGTAATGGTGTCGCACGGGAACTTTCATTAGCAGCTAAATCTATTAGTGCTCTTAGTCCATACCTTCCTTTAGTTGAAATTTTCATAACTGACACCTCGCAAAGCCGAGTATTCCTCTCGAATTTATAGATATTTTAACACATTTTTAAATTACTGTCAATTAATTATTCTCACCTATATAGATGCCCTGTTTCCCTGATCTGGACCTGATTGCCGGTCTTTTCAACAAGGGTCTTGCTTAACACTTCCTTTCTCTCAGGTGCCAACAGGACACTGACAAACACACCATCATTGGTATACCTGGTATCAAGCAGCTCGGCCTGATAGGCTTCCACCTGACCCAGTACCGTTCCTATGAAGTTATAATTTGTACAGATTTCCAGCTTATAGAATAAACTTAATTTTTGCCGGCCTGCTTCGCCGATAGCCAGCCGGGCTGTATCTCCATAAGCCCTGATCAGGCCGCCAATACCCAGTTTGGTTCCCCCAAAATATCTGGTGACTACAATAACAGTATTGGTCAGCCCGGCCCCCTCAATGGCCTGCAGGACTGGAGGGCCGGAAGAACCGGCTGGTTCGCCGTCATCATCGGCATATTTTATCTCCTCCCCGGCATTACCAATAATATATGCTGATACATTATGGGTGGCATCCCTGTACATTTCCTTGATCTTATTGATAAATTCAAGCGCCTCCTCCCGTGTATCAGCCCTGCTTATACTGCCATAAAATTTACTGTCTTTTACTTTATTAATTATCTGTATACTTTTTGCTGCTGTATAAAAGGTCTCTTTCATCTTCAATCATCCTTCAGTTTTTCCAGACGCTCTTTTATCTGTCCTTCTTTCCCCTCTTCGCCGGGATGATAAAATTTTAAGTCTTCCAGGCCGTCTGGCAGGTATTGCTGCTGTACATAATGGCCAGGATAATCATGGGGATATTTATAATCAAGCCCGTGTCCCAATTTTTTTGCTCCCCTGTAACTGGCATCCCTCAAATGAAGGGGGACTGTGCCAGTTTTATTATTACGTACATAATTCATGGCCGCACTGATTCCTTTATAGACAGAATTGCTTTTCGGCGCTGCCGCTATATAGAGGACAGCCTCTGCCAGTGGAATTTGCGCTTCCGGCATTCCCACGAATTCAACTGCCCTGGCTGCAGCTACCGCAACCAGGAGGGCCATAGGATCAGCCAGCCCTACATCTTCTGCAGCATGGACTATGATCCTTCTGGCAATAAATTTGGGATCCTCACCGGCTTCCAGCATTCTGGCCAGCCAGAACAGGGCTGCATCCGGATCCGACCCCCGCATGCTTTTTATGAAAGCCGATACTACATCATAATGGTTATCTCCATCCTTATCATAATTTAATATTTTTTTCTGTAGTGATTCAGCAATGATTTCTTCATTTATTCTGATAACCCCCTCCTTATCCGGAGGAGTCGTCAAAACTGCCAGTTCCAGTGCATTTAAAGCTGTCCTGGCATCCCCTTCCGAGAGACTGGCAATAATTTTTAGATCTTCATCACTAATCTCAACATTATATCCGCCCAGACCCCGTTCCCTGTCTATCAATGCCTGTTTCAGAATACCTATTAAATCCCCTTCTGTCAGGGGGTTTAATCTAAAAATACTTGACCTGGAAAGAAGGGGAGAGTTAACCTCAAAATAGGGGTTTTCAGTTGTAGCTCCAATTAGAATAATTATCCCCTCTTCAACCGCCGGCAAGAGGGCATCCTGTTGTGCCTTATTAAAACGATGTATCTCATCTATAAACAATATTGTCCTTTTATTATGTAAGATTAAATTATTCCTGGCCTGCTCAATTACCTCCCGCAGCTCTTTCACGCCGGAGGTCACAGCATTTAGACGGACAAAATCAGCCTTGGTCTGATTGGCAATAACCTGAGCTATACTGGTTTTACCGGTCCCGGGAGGACCGTATAAAATCAAAGAATTTATCCGGTCTGCCTTTATAGCCCTATATAAGAGTTTTCCCTCACCCAGGATATGTTTCTGGCCAAAAAGCTCATCAAGATTCCGGGGCCTCATCCGATAGGCCAGCGGTTTATCAAGGTCAATTCTGGATTGATTATACTCAAATAGATTAATCCTTTCCACCTCCTGTACTCAGGACCCGTTTTTCAGTAATGATCATCTTGACCGGTACATCAAATTCTTCAAAAGGTAAACTGTCCCGTAAAAATTCATCAAAGCAGAAGCCGATTGTTATAACCCGCTCCTCTACATTTTTTAATAACCGGTCATAATAGCCACCGCCATAACCGATCCGGTAACCATCTTTAGCAAATAAAAGGCCAGGGACAAGGATGATGTCCATCAGGTTTACCGGTATATTTTCCTTCCGGGCCGGTTCCTTTATCCCGAACACACCGGAAGCCAGCTCATCTTTGCTATATTTACCGATTCCCAATATCTTTTCCTCTTTTATGACATAGGGTAAATAAACCTCTTTTCCCCTTTCCTGCAGCTGATTTATCAAGTCATGGGTAATAATCTCTTTGCCAAAGGAATGATACAATAAAAATTTACGGCTCTTTTCCACTATTTCCAGGTTCAAAAAATTCCTCATTATCTCTCTGCTCACTTCATTTATCTTCTCTGTCGAAAAGGAACCACGTATGTTTAAAGCTTCATTTCTTAAGCGGGCTTTTTCACTCACTATATCACCTATATGTTAATAAATTTAAAAAAAACTAACCCTGGGGGCTAGTTGTAATAATTTACGATATCATTATAATGTTCCACCATGCCGTGTGATTATACAGTTTGATCCCTGTCTTCCAGGTGGGTACCCTCCTATCCGGTTTGCATTTCCTTTTAAAAGGCTTATGCGCCGCAGATAGAGTCCAGGTTCCCTTTGTGTTGGTGTTGGTCAAAACTTAATTAACCATCACGAACACGGTAGAACAACAGCTTTTTAAGTTATTTATATATTACCACAAAAAAAATAACATTGCAAGCAAACTGTAAAGAGGAATAGTGGCAAATTACTCCTGGATTTAAAAAAAGACTCCCTCATTTATTGTATTACTAAGTATTTTGCAGCTTTAAAGTTTGTTCTTCCATTTTTTCACAACCTTATCTTCCCAGATTATCCAACCACTTTAATATCCTGTTATTCTCTATAATAAAGGTGTAGGAATACTTCTCAGATAGGAGAGTCAAAAAAAATAAAGACAGGAAAACTATATACCTGGTCACAAGGCCGGGTATGCTGTTAACAAGATTATAGCCCAGTACAAAGCCCAGCAGATTTGCTCCTGCATCACCCAGCATGACACGGCCCTCCAACTCATAAATAAGATAAGGCAAAAGGGGCAGGTAATAAGGAAAAAAATAAAGCCAATTATCGGCTCTATAAAAAAATAAAAAGGAAACTATCAGGAAGAATTTAATACTCCGGCCTGGGCGCAGATCCAGCAAGTTAAGGAAATTGCCCATTAATATTATAATTCCGCTATTGATAAGTTTCTCCTGTAAAGAAAAAGAATCTACCTTAAAAACTATTACCAGTGCTGTAAGAGTGATGACTATCAACTTTATTAAACCCGTTGTAATTTTTCCTTCCAATAAACTGCTGAAGTGACCCCTCAAGCCCCGGGCATCCCTGGAACCTGCTATATCGTCCAGAAAGCCAGTTGCACCTATTATTAAAGTAATAAAGGTGTATTTTATGAAAACAGTATAATTAATCTGGCCGCTTTTATATAATAAATACCAGATGGACAGGCTGCCTGCAGCCAATACCAGGCCGCCAATAACCATTACCATTTCTCCCCGGTAGTTTTCCTTCAATAATTGCAGCTCTTTTATTTTATCTTGCTTAAACATTTTTTTTCCTATTTAACCTCCACATATATAGCAGTATATCAACAAACTGTTGCAGGCGGTGCAGATATCCTCCTATGTTTTTTCCAGTAACCCGGTGCTGAAATTGGCACTCAACTTCAATAAATCTAAGATTGTTCCTCAGTATCCTGATATTCATCCCCATTTCCAGGGCAAAACCTTTCTGAAAGGGCAGAAAGTAATCCAGAACCTCCCGCCGGAAAGCCCTCTGCCCGGATAAAGGAGCCTTCATGCTTTTGCCTGTACAGAGCTTAAGGGCAATATCAGCCGTCTTCCGGACCAGGCCTCTTCCGCCACCCCTGATAGGAACAATCCCAATTACCACCTGAAGGTCCTCCTCTATCAGGGGGCCGACCAATTTTATAATTTCCTTAACACTGCTGCCCAGATCCGCATCTATCAGAACCAGGATATCTCCTGTACTATGCCTGATCCCTTCGTTAATTGCCCCTCCCTTACCCTGATTTTCCTTTAAATCGATAAGTTTCACCGGATACTTTCTAACAATTTCTCTAGTTTCATCTATAGAACCATCATTGACAACTATGATCTCATCAATCCATTTTTCCTTTAGATTATCCAGTGTTCCAGCAATAAAACCGGCCTCATTGTAGGCGGGAATGATTACAGAAATCCTTTCATTATTTATCATTTAAAACTTCCTTAACTATATTTATTATTAAATCCTGTACATCATCTCCCTGATAACTGAGGAGGGAAAAATTCTCTTTTGCATTCAAAAGAAGATTTACAGAAAAATCTTCCTTCAGATTCCAGGTAATTAAATGATTGAAAACTGATAAATCAGGCTTTTCCTCCGGCCAATTTCCTTTTTTAAGGTCAAAAAAATCATAATCAGCATTCATAAGTTTTAAATAATAGACTAGTTCATCTAAATTTTCTTCACTTACATCATTATAAAGCAAAAAAAAACTTCTTCCTTCCATCAAATCCTTCAATAATAAAGGATAGAGTTTTTGCTCTATATTCATTTTATAAGCAAGATCTTCTTCCAGGGTATTGATGCTCCTTAATAACCTGGAATTCTCCTCTTTCAGCCGGTCTATATCCCTGCCGATCTCCTTGACAATCCTTTGCTGTTCTTTCAGCAAACCTTCATCTCCAATAATACAGCTGCCAATTAAAATTCCTATCCCCAGTGCAGCAAATATTGCTGATATTGTAAATATATGGTATCTCAGGGTCATGAACATCCTCTATTCACCTTTAAGTTTTATGCATTTTCTCCAGCAAATTCTTTAAAAAAGATGGGGAAAAATTTCAGGTAGTTGAAAAATGAGTTTTATCCGGAGGGCCAGTAATTGTATGATATGCTTAAGAGAAGGAGAAAAAAAGCCAATCAATCCCAGTGGAAGCAGAAAAGCCAGTAAAACTTGCAGCCAGTAGTAAGAATGAATCTTACTTTGATATAATTTACTCACCCCTTTTGCATCTACCAATTTATCGCCTAATTTTAATCTGACCAAAAAGGTGCTGCCCATCCCGGCCCGGCCTTTTTCCAGAAAATCAACCATATTGGAGTGGGTCCCCACAGCTACAATCAATTCAGCTCCCTTATCATGGGCCAGAATCATGGCAATATCCTCACTGGTTCCTGGTGCGGGAAAAAGGATATAGTCCAGGCCTAAATCCTTGATTCTCTTCAACCCCGGAGCCCTGCCATCAGGATAGGCATGAACAATAATATATCTGCTTTTTTTTAAAGCATGATCGGAAACACTATCCATATCCCCGATAACAATATCCGGTTGATAACCATTTTCCAGGCAGGCATCAGCACCTCCGTCTACAGCAATAATTACCGGTTTCAGCTCCTGGATATATGATCTGATAGCCTTTAGATCTTCCTTATAATTTGCTCCCCGCACAACGATTAAAACATGTTTTCCCTTAAAAGAGACTCCGATATCCGGAGTATTTAAATCAACAATCAAATTCTTTTCCCTTTGAGCATAAATCAGGGTATTATCAATAAAATCTGATAATAGGTTCTCCATATTTACTCTGGCTTTTGCCATTCTGGCAGTAATGATTTCTTTTGTAAGAACTACACCCCTGCCGATTTTCCGGTCCTTCCTGAAAAGGTTACCATTCTCAAACCAAATATAATCACCATCCTGCAAGGAAACATCTTCATTTATATTTATATCAATCAAAGGAATACCTGCTTCCAGCAAGATAGAAGGGCCGTTATTGGGATAATTCCCGCTAATGGATGGGGCTAAATTTAATACAGCTTTAACCTGTTTTTCCACCAGAGATTGACTGGCTACATGGTCTATATCCTGGTGATCTATAATAGCAATTTGATTTGCCTTTATACGCTTAACCAGTTCCTTGGTTCTTTTATCTACAACTACCCTTCCCCTGATCATTTTAACCCTCCAGGGTTTTTTATTAGTATATGGATAGCAGGGAAAAGGCATACTGGTATTAGCTGGCTCTCATCTCCAGGCGTAATTTATCAGCAATCTTGGCAATGAATTGTGAGTTTGTCGGTTTACCGCTGCTGGCAGAAACAGTGTTGCCAAAATATTTGTTCAAGGCCGCGATATTACCCCTGTCCCAGGATACTTCAATAGCATGACGGATAGCCCGTTCAACCCTACTGGGAGTAGTATTGTATTTGGCAGCAACAGAAGGATACAGTTCCTTGGTAACTGCACCCAGATATTCTATATCCTTAATAACCAATTCGATGGCTTCCCTCAGATATATATATCCTTTGATATGGGCAGGCACACCCAGCTGATGCATGACTTCTGTTATCCTGACATCCAGGTCAACTTCTTTCCTGCTCTCCCTGCTGGTGGAAATAGCATAACCATTGCTGGAACCTTTGGGAGGTTTCATCATCTGCCTGATCCTCTCTGCCAGTTTATCCAGGTCAAAAGGTTTCATGATATAATAACTTGCTCCTAATTCCACTACCCGCTTGGTCACCTCTTCCTGGCCAAAAGCTGTCAGGATAATTGTCTTGATCTTGCCGCTTAGATTCTGCCGGTTAAGTTCTTCCATAACACCAATTCCATCCAGGTGTGGCATAATCAGGTCCAGTACCAGGATATCTGGTTCCTTTTCCCTGACCAGTTTTAAACCCTCCACACCATTATTGGCTACACCTACCACAGCAAAATTTTCCTGTTCATTGAGATACTCTTCAAGCAGCTGACAAAACTCACGATTGTCATCGACCAGAACAATTCTTACACTTTCCCCCATAA
>JAAYRT010000106.1 GCA_012518635.1 Halanaerobiaceae bacterium
CTGAAAGAGCAGGGTTTTATTTCAAGCCCTGTTCTTTTTTTGCTATTGTTCCTGCTTTACTAAAATAATTGACAAAATAGGGTATAATAAATAGCAGGGAGAACAAGTAATTCAGTTCCTTATACCAGGACTGGATTTAGAGTGGGAGGTTGATTGATAGATGAATACTGATGTGAAGAAAGAAAGACTGCTGATTATTGGCGGAGGCCCGGCCGGCCTTACTGCTTCTATATACGGGACAAGGGCCGGACTGGAGCCAGTCATTCTGATGGGGCCTGAACCGGGAGGGCAGATTACCACCTCACCGGAAGTAGAGAACTATCCCGGCTTCCCTGATGGAGTCAATGGTTTTGAACTGATGCAGAAAATGATACAGCAGGTGGAAAACCTGGGGGGCAGGATGGTCTATGAAGTGGTAGAAGAGGTGGACTTTTCGCGGAAACCCTACCGTGTGAAAAGCAGCGGTGCTGTTTATGAGGCAGATGCAATTATTATCAGTACAGGTGCTTCTCCCCGCAAGCTGGGCCTGGAGAATGAAGGCCGGCTCCTGGGAAGAGGGGTTTCCTATTGTGCTACCTGTGACGGGGCCTTCTTTAAGGGTAAAGAGGTAGCCGTAGTAGGCGGCGGGGATACAGCCCTGGAAGAGGCCAATTATCTGACCAATTTCTGCTCGAAAGTATATATAATCCACCGGCGGGATGAATTACGGGCCACGAAGATATTACAGGACAGGGTCATGAACAATCCTAAAATAGAGATAATCTGGGATTCTGAAGTGGAGGATATCCTGGGAGCAGAACAGGTAGAGGCCCTGCTGATTAGAAATAATAAAACCGGCGGGAAAAAGGAACTGCCGGTCAGTGCCGTGTTTATAGCTATCGGCCATATACCCAATACAGACCTCTTCAGGGATTACCTGGAGCTAGATGCCGGAGGGTATATTGTGACTGATAAAAATCAAAGGACAAACAGGGAGGGTATCTTTGCTGCCGGCGATGTCCAGGATCCCTTTTATAGACAGGTGATTACCTCTGCAGGGGCAGGAGCAGCTGCAGCAATAGAAGCCAGCCGTTATATAGACAGCTATATGGGTTAGTTTCTGCTGCCTGAATAGGTTCTGCTGGTTTGCTGCCCCTTACCAGCTGTCTTCCTCCAGCAGGTCTTTCATGACTTCCTGGACAGTTTCCAGGGAGACACCCAGTTTTTGAGCAATTTCATAATCATTCATTCCAGTAGACCAGGCGATAAGGAAATCATGCCGGTCTACTTTTTCTTTATGTTTTTCATTATTTTTTTTCATCTTGAAGGGTCCTTTCTATGTAAAAATAATAAGGGGAATAGGTATTGTATGTCAGCGCTGAACCTTGAACTATCAATAGTATTTGCAATTTAATATAAGCTTATACCAGGGATGAAATTTGCAGGGATTTCATTAATTATAGAGAATATATTTAAAGTAAGGATTAATATATAATATGCAAAGATTGGTATCCTGTTAAGTGATATCCTGTTTATGAAATATAGGGAATTAAGTAATATAAAATATTAAGTATTACAGGAAAGATAATATATGGAATAGGAGCTTGAATAATGGTAAAGGGAAAATTGATTGTAATAGAATCAGGAATAGATGGAAGCGGTAAGAGTATCCAGTTTGAACTTTTGCATGAGAGGTTAAAAGAGGAAGGTCTTGATGTACACAAGGTCAAGTTTCCGGATTATGAGAGTGATTCATCGGCCCTGGTCAGGATGTATCTGGAGGGTGAGTTTGGGGATGATCCCCAGGAGGTCAATCTTTATGCAGTTTCGGCCTTTTATGCTGTAGACAGGTTTGCTTCCTTTCAACTAAAGTGGAAGCAGGTTTATGAAAAGGGCGGCCTTATCCTGGCTGACCGCTACAGTACCTCCAATATGATCTACCAGGCAGCCAAGATAAGGGAGAAAGGGTTTAAGAAGGAGTATCTGGAATGGCTGAGGGATCTGGAGTTTAATAAATTTGCTTTGCCTGAACCGGATCTGGTTATTTTTCTTGATATGCCGCCCCGCTATAGTTTTGAGTTTATTCAAAACAGGGAGGAACAGGATATCCATGAGCGGGATAGGGATTACCTCCTTTCAACCTATGAACATGCAGTAGAAATTGCCAGGAGTTATGATTGGTCTATTGTAAATTGCGAGAGGGAGGGAGAGCTCAGGTCCATAGAAGATATACATGAGGAAGTATATGAACGGGTTAAGAAAATTTTAAAGGAGGTCTAGAGATATGGAGAAAAAGGGAAATATTAAGATGGTACTTGCCATTGTCAATGACCATGATGCACAGAGTCTGCAGGAGGCTCTAAATAAAAAGGGATTTCAGGCCACCAGGATGGCCAGTACAGGAGGATTCCTCCGGGAAGGGAATACAACCTTTCTGATTGGTGTCGAGGAGGATCGGGTGGAGAATTTACTGGAAATCATCAAGGAAAAATGCCAGATCCGCAAGAAGATTATCGCTCCCATGTCTCCTGTAGCCAATACCCTGGAGAATTATTACTCTTTCCCCATGGAGGTACAGGTAGGGGGAGCAACCGTATTTATCGTTGATGTAGACCAATTTATAAAACTTTAATGATTGAGGTTTGTTGAAGATGAGCTTTACTAAGTTGTTGGGGCAGGAGAATGCTGTCCGGCTTTTGAAAGATGATCTGGATAGCGGCCGGATCCATCATGCCTATCTATTTACAGGAATAACGGGAGTAGGGAAAAGGACTCTGGCTCTGGAGTTTGCCAGGGCCCTCTTTTGTGAAAAGCAGGAGGGAGAGGCCTGTGGGACCTGTCTGTCCTGCCGGAAGATAGAACATTCCAACCATCCGGACCTCAATAGCATAGCTATCACTGAGGGGGATTCCATTAAAATTGAACAGATCCGGGAATTACAGAGGGGACTGGCTTTCCGCCCTTATGAGAGCAAATGGAAGCTTTATATAATTGAGGATGCTGACAGGATGACTCCTGAGGCAGCCAACAGTCTTTTGAAGACACTGGAGGAGCCGCCTCATTATGGTATCATTATCCTGTTGGCCAGGGAGGCAGAGAGCCTGCTGCCTACCATCATATCCCGCTGCCATGTTATCCAGTTGAATCCCTTGTCTGTGGACAATATTGAGAAGGTACTTCTGGAGGCAGGTTATGGGGATGATGAAAGGACCAGGCTGGTTGCTGCTCTGGCCGGAGGCAGTCCGGGAGAGGCCATGAAGTTGATGGGAGATGAGGATTTTTTTGCTGAACGGGAAAAACTATATGGCTTCCTTTATAAACTGCCGGATTTGACTGAAGTAGATGTTTTTAAATTTGTAGATGAACTCCTTGCCCTTATGAGGAATAAGGAGGAATTTCCTGCTTTTAATTTGATATTGAACTGGTATAGAGATATAATATTATTTAGAATGAATGCACTGGCTGCTCTAGTGAATTCCGACTATACCGCTCAATATAGTAAAATTAGCGGGAGATATACACTGGAAGAACTGATATCTATTATAGAGTTGGTAAATAATATTAAGAGGTACATTGATAGCAATGTTAAGGAAGACCTGGCCTTACAGGTAATGTTTTTAAAGATTAGAACTAAGAGGGTGAAATAGACATATGTATACAGTAGTAGGAATAAGCTTCAGGAGGGCCGGGAAGATCTACTATTTCGACCCTGGTGACTTTGATTTGCAGAAGGGAAATCATGTTATCGTGGAGACGGCCCGGGGGATCGAGTTCGGTGAGGTAGTCCTAGGTCCCAGGGAGGTTTCCGAGGAAGAGATAGTTGCGCCACTGAAAAAGGTAATCCGGCCGGCAACAGAGGAAGATTATGAGCAGAATGAGGAAAATATAAGACTGGAAAAAAAGGCTCATGAGATATGTTTGCAAAAAATCAAGAGCCATGGCCTGCCCATGAAACTGATAGATGTTGAATATACCTTTGACCATAATAAGATAATCTTTTATTTTACAGCAGAGGGCAGGGTTGACTTCCGGGAACTGGTTAAGGACCTGGCCCGGGTATTTAAAACCAGGATTGAATTAAGGCAGATTGGAGTCCGGGATGAGGCCAAGATGCTGGGCGGCATGGGAATTTGCGGCCGACCCCTTTGTTGCTCTCTTTTCCTGCGGGATTTTGATCCAATCTCCATCAAGATGGCCAAAAAGCAGGAATTGACCCTGAATCCATCCAAGATTTCCGGTGTCTGCGGGCGCCTCATGTGCTGCCTGAAGTATGAGGCTATGACCTATAAGGAACTGGAGAATATGATGCCGGATATTGGAGACGTAGTGGAGCTGGGAGAAGAAGACGGGGAGATTATCGATGGTGAAATCGTAGATAGAAACCTGATCAAAAAGACAGTAATAGTAGATTCGGGAGATGGAGAATTAATTGAGGTAGATGTTGAGGAAATAAACGGTTGTTGTAAACCGGAGGACTAGGGGGGGACTGAATGGACAAAGAGGTTTTAAGTATACTGGCTTATTTTCAGGAACATTTAGAAGAAATGTCCAGCAGGTTCCAGAAGCTGAAGGATATAACCTACCAGCTTTACAAGGAAAATGAAGAATTAAAGAGTGAAAACGAGGAGTTGAAGGAGATTGTCTTTGCCCGGAAGAAGGAGAGAAAAGGAGAGGCAGTTTCCAATCTCCTCCATCTATATAGGGAGGGTTATCATGTCTGCCATCCCAGTTTTGCAGAAAGACGCAAGGGTGATTGTCTTTTTTGCCAGCAGCTGATTGATAATCAATTGACGGAGGATTAGACAGTGAAGGAAGAGTTGACTATTTTGATTCCTGGCCAATTATATGTTATACAGAACCCGGACTTTTTTAAATTCGGCTGTGATTCGGTTTTCCTGGCTAATTTTACCGAGGTCAGGAAGGGTAGTACTGTAGTAGATTTTGGAACCGGCAGTGGTGTTATCCCACTGCTTTTAGCTTTCAAGCAGGAGCCAGGAAAGGTGATCGGGCTTGAAATACAGGAGAAAATGGCGGAGATGGCCAGGCGGAGTGTTGAATTAAACGGCCTGGCAGATAAGATAGAGATTATCCAGGGGGATTTTTCCCGGGCCAGTGAGATATTTGAAGCTGAGAGCATAGACCTGGTGGTGACAAATCCTCCCTATATGCCTGTAGGTGATGGTAAGATCAGCCAGGGTCTGGAGAAGGCCATAGCCAGGCACGAGATCTATGGTACCCTGGAAGATTTGATCCGGGAGGCCTCCATTATCCTGAAAAAAGGCGGCAGGTTGACAATGGTACATAAAGTAAACAGGTTCAATGAGATAATATACTTACTGAAGGAATATAAGCTGGAGCCAAAAAGGATACGCCTGATTCAATCCAGGCTCAGACTGGCACCGAAAACCTTCCTAATTGAAGCCAGGAAGGGAAGCAGACCCGGGCTGGCTTTTGAGCCGACCCTGATGGTTTATGAGGAAGACCGGGAAGAGTATACCCGGGAAGTTAAGGAAATCTATGGAGATGGTTTTTAATGGCTGAAGGGAAGAAATATGTCCAGGCTGCCTCCCTGTATGTCTGCGGGACCCCTATAGGCAACCTGGATGATATGAGTTTCAGGGCCATCCAGGTTTTAAAAGAGGTGGACCTGATTGCTGCCGAGGATACCCGGCGGACCATTAAATTACTGAATCATTTTGAGATCAAGAATAGGCTGGAAAGTTATCATGAGCACAATGAAGATGAAAAGGCAGAAAAGCTGCTGGAATTATTGCAGGAGGGCCAGGCCATAGCCCTGGTCAGCGATGCCGGTATGCCAGGCATCTCGGATCCCGGGTATAAGCTGGTCAAGAAGGCGGTTGAATATGGTATAGAGGTTATACCGGTTCCCGGCCCGACGGCAGCAATAAGTGCTCTGGTGGTTTCCGGCCTGGATACCGGCCGTTTTGTCTTTGAAGGTTTTTTGAACCGCAAGGGTAAGGCCAGGAGGGAGCAGCTGGATAAGCTGAAATCTGAAGAAAGGACCATAATCCTGTATGAATCTCCCTACCGGGTAAAAGAGACCTTAAAGGATTTAGAGAGGGTGATGGGAGACCGCAGGATTGCCCTGGTTAGGGAATTAACCAAGGTCCATGAGGAAAAGTATTATGGCAATATCTCCACGGTATTATCCAGGCTGGAGGGGAAGGAAATCAAGGGGGAAGTAGTGATAGTCCTTGAAGGAAACAAGGATGGAGAAGAAACAGGGCCGCCCCCCTGGGAAGGACTGGAGCTAGGAGAACATGTGAGACTCCTGATGGCAGAGGGACTGGGTAAAAAAGAAGCCATCAAAAGGGTTGCTGAAATCCGGGGTATACCCAGGAGGGAAGTATATAAAGAGGCTATCAATATAGATATTGGGAAATAGTTGACATGATTTCTTATCTCTTATAAAATTATTGTAAAATTGTGGGTTAATGGTTTAATTCAATTTAATTTAATTAGAAGAGGAAGGAGCTAAAAAGCTATGGCAAAGGGAACTTTTTATGTGACAACTCCCATTTATTATCCAAGTGATAAATTACATATCGGGCATGCCTATACAACAGTTGCTGCAGATACTATCGTGAAATATAAAGCAATGCAGGGTTATGAGACCATGTTCCTGACTGGTTCTGACGAGCATGGCCAGAAGATCCAGCGGAAGGCTCAGGAGGCAGGCAAAGAGCCCAAACAATATGTAGATGAGATTGTGGCTACCTTTAAATCCCTCTGGGAGAAATTGGGGATAGACTATGATTATTTTATCAGGACTACGGAGGAAAGGCATAAGAAGGTAGTCCAGCAGATTTTCCAGAAACTATATGATAAAGGTGATATCTATAAAGGGAAGTATGAAGGCTGGTACTGTACTCCCTGTGAGACCTTCTGGACAGAAAGACAGCTGCCCGATGAAGAGGAGAAACTTTGCCCTGATTGTGGCAGGGAGGTAGAGTGGGTGGAGGAAAAGAGCTATTTCTTCCGCCTGAGCAAGTATGCTGACAGGCTTTTGAAACATATTGAAGAAAATCCTCATTTCATCCAGCCTGAGAGCAGGCGGAACGAGATGGTCAGTTTTATCGAGAGCGGGCTGGAGGACTTAAGTGTCTCCAGGACTACCTTTGACTGGGGAATACCCGTTCCTTTTGATGAAGAGCATGTCATTTATGTCTGGATAGATGCCTTAAGCAATTATATCACTGCCATAGGCTATGAGACAGATGAAGAGAATTTCCGGAAGTACTGGCCGGCAGACCTGCATCTGGTGGGTAAGGACATCCTGCGTTTCCATACCATCATCTGGCCTATTGTACTTATGGCCCTGGATTTACCGCTGCCAAAGCAGGTATTCGGTCATGGCTGGCTGTTGACCAAAACAGGAAAGATGTCCAAATCCAAGGGTAATGTTGTTGATCCTGTTATCCTGATTGAGGACTTTGGTGTAGATGCTATCAGGTACTATCTCTTGCGGGAGGTTGCTTTTGGTGCTGATGGTGCCTATTCCACCGAGGCCCTGATCCAGAGGATTAACTCAGACCTGGCCAATGACCTGGGGAACCTGCTCAATAGAACTATCAGCATGGTCAATAGATACTTTGACGGGGTTATTCCTGCACCGGGACCGGCAGAGGAAGTGGATCTGGATCTGCAGAATTGTGCAGCCGGCATGTTGAATAAGGTAGAGGAAAACATGGATGCCCTGAAATTCACTGTGGCCCTGGAGGAATTCTGGACCTTTGTAAGGAGGAGCAATAAGTATATTGACCAGACCACTCCCTGGATACTGGCTAAAGAGGAAGATAAAAGGGAAAGACTGGGTACTGTTTTGTATAACCTGGTAGAGGCCCTGAGGATAATTGCCGGAACCCTTAAACCATTTATGGTTGAAACACCCTATCAGATGGGAGAACAGCTGGGTATAGGGAAGCTTATCCAGGAAACAGAATGGGAAGACCTAAGGGAATGGGGCAAGGTTGAAGCAGGGGTTAAAGTAAGAAAAGCAGAACCTATTTTCCCGCGGATTGACCTGGAGGAATACTTTGAAAAGGTAGAAAAGAGGAATGAAAAAGAAACTGCCGTGAAAGCCGCTGCAGAGGAAGAGGTGAGGGAAGAGGAAATGATTACATTTGAAGAATTCAGCAAGATTGATATCAGGGTAGCAGAAGTATTGGAAGCTGAAAGGATAGAGGGCAGTGACAAGTTATTAAAATTACAGGTGGATCTGGGTACCGAAAAGAGACAGCTGGTGGCAGGGATTGCCCTGCACTATCAGGCAGAAGAATTGGTTGGTAAAAAGATCCTCATGCTGGTTAATCTTAAGCCGGCCAGGATATTTGGTGTAGAATCCAATGGTATGATTCTGGCTGCTTCCAATGAAAATGGAGAACTGGTTATTACTACTGTTGACAAAGACATCAGTAATGGCAGCAAGGTTAAATAAATTTTTTTACTGGAGTTTGTGAAACTAAGAATAAGGCTTCCAAAGCTTAAGGTCAGGAGTGAAGAAGATGAAAAGAAGTGATTATATACCAAAGGCTACCATAGAAAGGTTACCATTGTATTACCGCTGCCTGGAGAAACTTTCTGCCTATGAACAGGATGAGGTGGTTTCTTCCAGGGAACTGGGTGAACGCCTGGGCATTCCCCCGACCCAGGTCAGGAAGGATCTGTCCTATTACGGGGAATTTGGCCGCAGGGGTGTAGGGTATCATGTGGAAGACCTGAAAAAAAGCCTGGCCAAGATACTGGGTATCAATAAGACCTGGCCGGCTGTATTGGTAGGAGCCGGCAACCTGGGCCGGGCCCTGGTAAATTATGAAGGATTCCAGAAAATGGGCTTACAGATTACTGATGTTATTGATTCAGACCTGGATAAGATAGGGAATATGGTAGGGGATATTACAGTCAGAAGCACCAAAGACCTGGAAGATATAGTTAAAACCAAACAGGTGAAGATTGGTATTATAGCAGTACCGGTTAATGCAGCACAGGATGTGACCGATTTGTTGATAGCAGCAGGTATAAAATCTATTTGGAACTTTGCTCCAACCAGGTTAGTGGTACCTGAGGGTATCATGGTCCGTAATGAGGATTTATCTGTGGGGATTGTCAGCCTGATATATCATTTAAGCTGGGAAAACGAATAGAACTGAAAAAGAAAAGGGCCAGTTGTTCTGGCCCTATATTTTTTGGTAAAAGGAAGAATGAATTTTTTTCAGTCCGAATTTCTCCGGTGTGAATATAAATTCAGTATTTCCCAGGAAAAGATAGCCTCCTGGTTTTAAAACCTCAACAAATTTATGGGTTAACATTTCCTTGATTTCAGTTGTCAGATAGATAAAAAAGTTCCTGCTGAGGATTAAATCCCAGCCTTCTTCATAGGGTTCCTTGATCAGGTCCTTATATTCAAAGCTGACCTTATTTATTATATCCTGTGATAACTTGTACTTCATCGATATACCTTTAATCTCTTCAAAGTATTTTTTCAATAGTAAGGGAGGTACGTTGCCTATGGCATTTTCATTGAAGATGCCTGACTTTGCTTCCTCCAGAACCCCTACATCGATATCACTGGCCAGTATCCGGTAACGGCTGTTGTCATAGCCTAATTCGGTCAGAATGATGGCCAGGGTATAGGGTTCTGACCCATTGGAACAGGGAGCACTCCAGATATTGACCACCTTATTATCAGCCAACAGTACTGGAAGGATATTCTCTTCCAGGTATTTGAAACTCTGAGGATTACGGAAGAATTCCGAGGTATTGATGGTAAAGTGGTCCAGGTAGGCTTCCCTGAATTCCGAATCGTTTTTTAACTTCTCCAGGCATTGGGCATAATTATTAACATTGTACCTGCGCATGAGGCTGTCTGTCCTGCGCTGTACCCTCTTTATTTTATAGCCCCTCAGATTGACATCTAATATCTTCATTGCTTCATCGACAAATTCGTCAAAGCTGATGGTCATTGCAATCTCCTCTCTATAAGTTTAATTAATTGCTCTGGTATCTGGTGTAGTGGCAGGATTTCATCATAGGCATTGGCTTTAATCGCTGCTCCCGGCATACCATAGACCAGGGCTGTTTCCTCTGATTCTACAATACCATAACCGCCGTGTTTTTTAACCGCCTTCATACCTTCAGCTCCGTCCTTACCCATTCCAGTCATGATAATACCGATAACCCGGTCCTTGAAGTTCTTGGCCAGGGATTTAAAGAGGTGGTCTACACAGGGCCGTACCCCCCATACAGTGGGTGTTTGATCCAGGCGGACCCTGCCGTCTTTGTCTATCTGCATATGGTAATCCCCCGGTGCCAGTAAAGCCAGTCCAGGCTGTATTATATCTCCTTCAGCGGCTTCCTTGACCTTGATGGCTGATTCCTGATTCAAACGGTCAGCAAAGGACTTTGTAAAACCTGCCGGCATGTGTTGAACGATTAATATTGCTGCCGGAAAATCAGCAGGAATGACAGGAAGAATGGCTTTTAAGGCTTTTGGCCCACCGGATGAGGTACCGATGGCAACTATGGGGAACTTGCTTTTCAAATCTTTTTTTGATATCTTATCCTTAATGGGACTGATAGGCTTAATGTCATAGCTTGGAATTTTAGGTTCTATCTGGGCTGCTGCTTTAATCTTGGGGATAAGGGTATTGGAGAGGCTGCTGGTATCTGTACTGGGAAATTGCTCTGTTTTAGGGATGAAATCAAAGGCACCTAGATCCAGTGCCTTCATGACTGTTTCCCTGTTGTCAAGGGCACTGACCATGATGGTTGGTATGGGTTTTTCCATCTTCATGATTTCTTTCAGGGTTTCAAGGCCGTTCTTTACTGGCATGTCTATATCCAGGGTTATTACATCAGGCCTGTTTTCCTGGATTTTTTCCAGGGCATCCTGGCCGTCTTTAGCAGTGGCTATAACGGTTAATTCCTTGTCATGCTCGACTATATTTTTAAAGATTCGTCTTATAAATGGTGAATCATCAACAATCATTACCTTAATCATAGGAAATCCTCCAAAATTTATTGATATTCATAACCGTTTCGACATGATATATTAAGTTATTCTTCACTTAGAATTAAAATCCTGCAAGAAATGTGGTGAAAAGATGAAAATCGAGGTTTCAATCCTGGCCAGCGGTAGTTCCGGCAATGTTGTGTATATATCTGGGGGAAATACCAAAATCCTTATTGATGCCGGACTCAGCGGCAGGGAGATTGAAAGAAGATTAGCAAAAATAGGAGTTTATGCTGATGAACTGGATGCTATCTTAATGACCCATGAACACCTGGACCATATCAAGGGGGTGGGGGTCTTATCCAGGAGATATGATCTGCCTGTCTATGCCAATGAACCTACCTGGCAGGGGGCTGAGGATAAACTGGGTTTTATTGAGGATAAGAATTGCTGTTTTTTCAAAGAAGATTTCATGATCGGTGACCTGGGGATTTCCCCTTTCCCCATTCCCCATGATGCCAATGCACCGGTGGGTTTTGTTATCAGTTGCGGCAGGAAGAGGATAGGGCAGGCTACAGATATGGGACATGTGAGTAAAGAGGTGGAAGAACGTTTAAAGGGCCTGGATTTTCTGATTATAGAATCAAACCATGACCTGGAGATGCTGATGAATGGTACCTATCCCTGGCACCTGAAGAATAGGATCCATGGGGAACAGGGCCATCTGTCCAATGATGATACAGCTGACCTTTTGCCCAGGATAATCGGGGATAATTTCCCCAGAATCCTCCTGGCTCACTTAAGCCAGGATAACAATTTACCGGCCCTGGCCTATATTACGGTAAAGAACAGCCTGGAAGATCATGGATTCAACATCGGCAAGGATCTATTACTGGATATTGCCCACCGGGACCGGCCGACAGAGTTATTTAAAGTGGGTTGAAAGGCGGTGGACCGGCAATGGAAATTAATATAATAAGTGTGGGTAAGCTGAAAGAAAGATATTTACAGGAAGGTATTGATGAGTTTATCAAGAGGCTGCGGCCTTATACCAGGGTAAATATAATCGAAATTGCTGATGAAAGGATACCTGCCAATCCCTCGGCAAAGGAACAGGAGGCCATAAAAGAGAGGGAAGGAGAAAGGATATTAAATTCCCTGACAGAAAGGAGTTATGTGATAGCCCTTGATGTAAAGGGCAAACCCATGACTTCAGAGGGGCTGGCCAGATCGATTAAGAACCTGCAGGTCAGTGGTTATAGCAGTATCAGTTTTATAATCGGCGGTGCCCTGGGTTTGGGTAAAGAAGTTTTAAAGAGGGCAGATTTCCGTCTTTCCCTCTCCCACATGACCTTTACCCACCAGATGGTAAGGTTAATCCTGCTGGAACAGGTCTACCGGTCTTTCAGGATTATCCGCGGCGAGCCGTA
>JAAYRT010000107.1 GCA_012518635.1 Halanaerobiaceae bacterium
AATTCGTCAAAAATAAGACCAGCGTTATGCTGATCCTGCAATCTATTCTTAATCTCTTCCGGAAAATCCAGAGTAGAGATTATTATCCCCATATTCATCACTCCCTGTTACAATTATTATATGAAAGAAATAATTTTTGTATACAGATAAGACGCTTGTGATATCTGGCAAGAAAAAAAGGACCCGGAAGGTCCTGTAAAAAAATGGTGTGGGTAAACGGACTCGAACCGCTGGCCTCTACGATGTCAACGTAGCGCTCTAGCCAACTGAGCTATACCCACACATTAAAGGAAAACTATTAAGCTGGTGCCGGGAGCCGGGCTCGAACCGGCACGGGTATGTGATACCCACCGGATTTTAAGTCCGATGCGTCTGCCTATTCCGCCACCCCGGCGAATCACAGTACCAGGACTGTGACAATATGTATTATAGCATTATCAATTCCAGCTGTCAAGTTTAACGGTAAAATTTTTGCGTGCTTTTTTATACATAATTTTTTTACCTATATATATTTATAAATCTCCAGGAGCAATCTTTCCTATCCCTGAAAAAGGATCTAAAATAAAACAACATCACCATCCTGGGGGATTTCGCTACGGTCATAAAGCTCCACAACCTCCAGGATGGCTGCCTCATTATCTACACTGAAGATCTTTACTCTTCCTATAGGCAGCCTGACAGGTTCACTGAGCCCTGTAATCTCTATCAGGCGGATTAATTCACCGACCTGATTTCTCTGTAATCCCTTATTTGCCCCGATATTTATGATCAATCTGTCACCGAGAATCTTCAGGACAACACCCTCTTTACGGTCCTTTTCTGCCGGTTTCAGTCTGTCAGGATTTATATTATCTACAAAATTTGAAGTAGCCTGATCAATACATTTACCCAGGGCAGAATCGGCAAAGGCCTTTGTACCAAAGGAGATTTCCTTCAGCTGGGACAGGCTGATGGAGGCATCAGTTACATCTGCCTCACCGCGGATAGAATCAACTATTTCTCCTGTAGTGCTGTCTACAACCCTGCCGCTCAAAACGATAGTTGCCTTCAGGCCGGTAATACTTAATGGCCCGATCCTTATTCCGCCCTCTTCCTTCACATCCATATGGGTTACAGTACCCATAATCAGGTAGTCTACACCGAGTATCCGGCCAATCTCTGCAGCTGTAGCCGGATCAATCCTGCCGCTCTGGCCAAAATCCTGTTCCTTTATTATCTCGGCAATCCTGTTCCTTTCAATCACCCTGATCTTATCCTTTTTCACCAGCTTATCAGTAACATGTTGAGTAATACCATTTAATATCTCATCTGCCCTGAAGCCTTTCCAGAGCAAATCCCCTTCCTGAAAGGGAAGGACAGCTACCAGGGGATCATCTGCCAGAACAGGTACTGAGAAAAATATTGTAAAGAACAGTATGGTCATTAAAATTACTTTAGGATTATTTATCTTCATTTTCTACTTTCTCCTCCTTTAAGCCCAAATTTACATTGACAACAAGTCCCTCATGGAAGTTCACCATCTTATCCCAGGTCTCATAGCCGCCCATGCTGATAACCACTCTATGTACTCCCTTGCTGACCGGAATTCTGGTAGGTGTACTCCCATAATAAATTCCATCTATCTCTATACTTGCTCCAGTAGGAGTGGAAAGAAACTCGACAAAAACCTCTGCCCTATCCCTCTCTCCCCTCTTTATGGACTCCAGGTCTCTGGCAAAATCATGGGCAATATTTCTCATTAATTCTCTGGCCTTGCCTCTCAGATCGATTTTAATGGAAGAGGCACTATGATTTTGATAAGAATTGGAGCTGCTGTAAATATCACTGACCAAAATTGCTCCCGTATTTATGGAAATCAATTTTATATTACACTCAAGGGTCAAGGTGACACTTTTACTGG
>JAAYRT010000108.1 GCA_012518635.1 Halanaerobiaceae bacterium
TAGCAAAGTATTATATTTTTTATTTTTCCTACATATTATTATAGTATAAAGACTGAAAGGGTGAATCAAACTTGGGCAGGATAAAAAACTTCTTTGCCGGTGGAAACACGCCTGAAGGCTTCTACTCATTCTTTCATTACCTTCCTTATCAGGCGGAAAAGGTCTTTATCCTCAAAGGCGGGCCCGGGACGGGAAAATCTACTTTCATGAAAAAAATTGCTGCTGAGTTGATGAAAATAGATCTGGACCTGGAATTTCATTGGTGTGCTTCAGATAAAGACTCCCTGGACGGCTTACTGATTCCAGAATTAAAACTTGCTTTTTTTGACGGTACCACTCCTCACCTCATTGATCCGGCCTTCCCGGGAGTTATTGAAGAAATCATCAATTTAGACCAGTTCCTTGATGGAGAAAGCCTGAAGAAAAACCGGGAACAGATAATCCAGCTGGGTGAAGCGGTCCGCCATCATTTCCAGCAGGCCTATAGTTTTCTAAAAGCAGCAAGGATAGTCTATCTCCACTGGAAAAAATACTATCAGGCCAGCCGGAATCAGGCAAAATATCATCAACTGGTCCATGAGCTTATCAGGAAAAACCTGAAGGAAGCTGATTTTAAGCCTGGCCGGGAAAGGCATTTGTTCGGCAGTGCCATTACCCCCCAGGGACCTGTTAATTTTCTAGAAAATATCAGTACAGAGTTTAATAACCGAGTCCTCATCAAGGGCAGCCCGGGTACCGGTAAATCCCGCTTAATTCAAAGTTTCTGCCAGGAGGCGGCCAAATACGGTTATTTTATTCTCTATCTCCATTGTCCCCTGGAACCGGAAAAGCTGGATGGGGCTATCATCCCTGAATTAGACACTGCCCTCCTGGTCGGCACCCCGCCCCATTGCCTGGAAGGGGTTAAAACAACTGACAGCATAATCAATCTGGGCGAGACCATAGATCTGGACTATATCAGGAAATATAATGGGGAAATCCTTGATGCCGAAAAAATCTATGATGACCTGATGAAACGGGTCTACTATTTCCTGAAGAAAGCCAGGAGCCTTTATGATGAGCTGGAAAACTACTATGCCAGTGCTTTAGATTTTGCAAAGATTGATAGCCTGCGGGAAGAGCTGCTCAAAAAAATCCTGCCTTAGGGCAGGATTTTTTTATGATATTAAAGTATTCTGTATGATTTCCAGGTCACTGGGTTTATCCACATCAAAACCTATTTCCGCATCTTCAGTCACCATAAAATGTCCCCTGTAACCGGTTATCTTTGCCACCTTTTCTTCAATCTCAACAATGGAAAGATTCCCGGCAACAAACCTCATGATGAACTTTACTCCCAGCAACCTGCTTAATTTCCAGGGTTTTTTACGCCAGGCAAAAACCTTCTCCAGCAAGGCCTCTGTCCCTGTAAATATTTCCGGTTTGACAATGACCATATTGCCCCCGGTAAAAACACCCTCGGCCAGCTGAAAATAGGTCCTTTTGGCCTCAGGGAATTTCTCCAGATTACTCTCCTTAGGTATGATAGGATAATAAAGATCTGCCTTGCCATCCTGTAAGCAGGCCTGGATATATTTATCGATAACCTCTGCTGTTATCAAAGGTATATCTGAACTCATTAACAGGATATAATCACTTCCATCCTCCAGGGCAGCCAGGCCCCTTAAAATATTATCCTTGATGGAATAGGAGCCTTCAACAAAAAAATCCGCCTTCTCCTGGATGGATTCCTCCAGTTCTTTTTGGGGCCCGACTACCACCACTCTGCCCGTATATTGGGCCTGGTTCACTGCCTTAAGTACATATTCCACCATCGGCAAATGGGCAATCTTTATCAATGCTTCATGTTCTGTATCAGACATTTCCTTCAACGGACCATCATTGGGTGCTCCGGCCAGAATTATAACATCCAGCTTCATGTTCTAACCCCCTACACAGGCACAAGATTATATTAATCTCTATTTCACCATAATTCAGGAAAATCCTTTTTAACAGTCCAGGCAATTGTAACAAAATCTTTTTTATCCGGCCAATTATCCCTGATCTCCTCTCCCTGCTTCTGGTCCTCAACAACAGCAAAAAAGGTAGAACCGCTGCCGGACATCAGGACAAATTGAGCCCCCATGGCCTTTAAACGTTCCTTTATCAGTGGAAGCTCCTTATATTCCTTCAAAACAATCCCTTCCAGATCATTCCCCCAGCCTTCCTGCCAGTCAATCTCCTTATCCTCTTCGATAATTTGAAGCAGTTTATTTACCGGCAGATTACTTTTCTTACCTGATCGGTCATATTGAGTATAAGCCCAGGGTGTACTGATAGGAATACCGGGATTGACTATTACCAGGTCCAGCCTCTCAATATCCGGCAACTGCCTGATTTTCTCTCCCCTGCCATAAGCAAAGGCTGTCCCTCCATGCAGGCAGAAGGGTACATCTGAACCCAGCCCGGCTGCCAGTTCCAACAGGACCTCATCAGCCAGGGAAAGGCCGAAAAGCTTATTGATACCCACCAGGACTGCAGCAGCATCAGTACTCCCTCCGGCCAGTCCTGCAGCTACCGGTATCCTTTTCTCTATATGTATATCCACGGCTGCCGGGAGATTTACATAATCAAGGATTACCTCTGCTGCCCTATAGGCCAGATTTTTCTTTCCCACCGGTAAAGAAGGATCTGATGTAGTCAACCTTATACCACCGTCATTTTTCCTAAGCCTTATCCGGTCATGCAGGCTGATACTCTGCATAATCAACTCCACTTCATGATAACCATCACTCCTGAGCCCCTTAATCTTTAAGGCCAGATTAATTTTGGCTGGAGCTGGTACAGTAATTTCCTTCATCTTAAGTAACCTCCCCGGCTACTATTATAACATCATCCTTTCAGTAAATAAAGTTCCTCCTGTCCCTGCTCCCTGAAGGCCTCCCTTGTCTCAAATTCTATTATACCCTGCTGGATAATCTGGACCAGCTTTTCCGGCTCCCTCTCATAAAAACAGACAATTATATCTCCCGGCAAAGCATTGGCCAGGGCCTCCCTCAGGGCTTCCTGTTCATCAGCAATAAAGCTATAAAAGCCGGTAAAACCCGATTTCACCAGGCCCTTTTCGATTAAAGCAGCCACTTCCCCCGCCTTCCTTCCCCTTAAATCCCTGTCTTCCTTTATATAAACAAGATCCAGGTACCTGCCGCAGATTTCTCCTGCCCTGATAATTAAATCATCCTTCCGGTCACCGGGGACCCCCACTACACCGGCTAACCTCTTCCCCCCTAATTTCTTCATGAACTTGAAGACCTCCCTGAAACCTACTGGATTATGGCCGTAATCCAGTATTACCTTCAGGCCGGTACCCTCAAAGAGGTTCAGGCGGCCTGGATTATCATTTCTACTGCTGCCAAAGCTCAACAAGGCCTTCCGGATGATTTCTGCCTCCACACCGGAACATAAAGCGGCAGCAGTGGCAGCCAGGATATTTTCTAAATTATGGACAGCCAATCCTTTAAAGGTAAATGGGACTTCCCTGACATCCTCCAGGATAAACCTTTTATAGGGGCCTTCCTGATAGACCAATGTATTACCCTCCAGATAAACAGCCTTCCCCCCCAGCTGACAATGGGATTCAAGCAAGAGATTATTGGCCTTTATTGAAAAATATACGACTGGTGCACTGGCCCTCCTGGCCAGGCTGGCTGCCAGGGGGTCTTCTGCATTTAAAATACAGGCTCCCTCCTTTTTTACAGTCTCAATAACCAGTGACTTTAGATCAGCCAGTTCCTCCAGGCTTTCAATACCATCTACGCCCAGATGGTCTTCTGTGATATTGAGGATAATACCGATATCACTTTTGTCATAACCCAGTCCGGCCCGCCAGATTCCACCCCGGGCTGTCTCCAGGACCGCTATATCTACTACAGGTTCCTTCAGGAGGGTCCTGGCACTGACAGGCCCTGTATTATCACCCGTCCCGATACAGGTGTCATTGATATAGGTGCCTTCACTTATGGTCAGACCCACATTTTCATATACTTCGCGGAAAATTTTAGCCAGCAGGCGACAGGTACTGGTCTTGCCATTGGTGCCGGTTACAGCTATTACAGGTATCCGTCCATCATCATCAGGGAAGAGATAATCAATAATGGCGCCGGCTGCATTACGGGACTCTCCCTGCTGCGGGTAATGATGCATCCTTATCCCCGGGGCAGCATTCACCTCTATTATAGCTCCCTGTTGTTGGGATATAGGAACCCGGATATCCCTGGCCACAAGATCAACTCCGGCTATATCCAGGCCGATTATCCGGGCTGCCCTGGCCGCCAGCCTGGCATTATCGGGGTGGACCTCCCCGGTCACATCCCTGGCAGTCCCCCCTGTACTCAGGTTACCATTATACCTGAGAAAAACAACCTGTCCCTTTTCTGGAACCCTGTCCAGATCCAGCCCCTGTTCCTGGAGACACTTTTCCACCATCCCATCCAGCCTGATACAGGTCAGATTTTTTTCATGGCCTTTTCCTCTAACGGGTGAGCTATTGATGATATCGATCAGCTCCCTGATGCTGCTTTTACCGTCGCCAATCACATGGGGGGGTATCCTCTCGGCAGCAGCAACCATTTTACCCCCTACTACCAGTAACCTGTAATCCTTTCCTTCTACATATTCCTCTACAAGGACCTTTTTACTATACTCCCTGGCCTGCTGGAAAGCCTCCTTTAAGTCAGGCCAGTTATTGATATTCAGGCTGACTCCTTTACCATGGTTAGAATTATAGGGCTTTACTGCCAGAGGAGTACCCAGTCTATGTATTATCTCTCTCAATTGAGTAATTTTCTCCACAACAAAACCCCGGGGAACGGGTATACCCGCCTCCTGCAGAAGAGCCCTGGTCTGAATCTTATTACAGGCAATGTCCACAGCAATACAGGAAGTGGTTGAAGCAATGGTAGCCTCGATCCTCTTCTGTTTTCTACCATAGCCTAGCTGATAGAGGCTGGCCACCCTGTCAAGGGGAATAACCGGTATATCCCTCTCCCTGGCCGCTTTCAACAAAGCGGCAGTACTGGGACCAATCCCATATTTACACAGGACCCTCTCCCCCTCTCTTTCAAGCATCCTGACGGTAAAACCTATCTCTTTTTTTAAGAGGAGCTCTTTTACTATCCTGAAGGCAGCCCGGAAAGCAAAGAGCCCGATCTCCTCTACCTGATACTCCACGATAATCTTATAACAGGAACCTTTCTGCCAGATAGACTTGCCATAATAAACATCCTGGCCCAGGCCAGCCTGTATCTCCAGACAGAGATGTTCAATGATATGACTAAAATAGGTGCCCTCCCTTAATCTCTGGAGAAAGCCCCCTTTAAATCCATAAGAACAGCCATGTTCGGCAAGGCCGGGATAATAGGCCAGCAGGCTTTCATTAAAACCGGGAACATCCCTGCTCTCCACTTGGTCATATTTCTCCAGGTCTATCTCCACTTCCAGTACAGGCGAATAGGCATAGACATTCACACCAGATAAAAATCTATAGGATAAAATCTTCATTCACTACCTCCATCCAGATCAGGGAATAATTACTTTCCCCGTATTCAGATTATAGGCATATCCTGCCGGTAAAACATGAAGCTTGACATTCAGGAGGGCCAGGGCCTGCTCACCCTCCAGTTCCGAAATATTACTATGGCTTATCCCTCTGCCATCTATGACTGTAACTGTCCTGCTGCCATGGACCAGAAAACTGGTTTCTTCCTGAAACTCAACGGCTGTATCCTCATCAATACCTATACCCAATATCTGGGGATTATAGGCAACAGCAAAAAGCAATCTATTCATCCTGCCCCGCTGGGCAAAATGCTGGTCAATGACCACTCCCTCCAGCAGGCCCAGACCTGCAGCCAGACGGACACTATTCAACCGGGGGCTGTCTTCTCCCTCCCCGCCCACAATCATAATAGTACTTACCGCTGACGCACCGGCACTGGTGCCGGCAACAACTGTGCCTCCTTCATAGGCCTCCTTCAAGGCTGCATAGGCCCTGGTTCCGCCAAAGTTACTGGTAATCCTCAGCTGGTCTCCGCCAGTAAAGAAGATACCCCCAGCCTTCCCCAGGAGCCCGGCATTTTCTGGACTCATGGCCTCAACCCTGCTATCTATATCCAGGATTTTAACATCCTCTATTCCCAGTTCCTGAAAGATTTCCCTATATTCCCTCCCCACCTGGCCGGCCTGACTGGCCGCCGAAGTCAGGATTAACAGATAAGAGTCCTTTTCCCTGACCAGAGAGGCAAACCTCTTCAGGATTTTTTTCTCCCCCTCCTTATCTTCCGCACCACCAATCAATAGTAAAGAACCCCTGACCTTTTCCACCAGGATACCTTCACCATCCTCCAGATAAATGCAATTATATTTCCAGTATATTATGGCCCTTATTCTGTCCCAATTATACAAAAAAGGCCCTTTCAGGCCTTTCCTTATCCAGCTGATAAGCTGATTTTCAAATAGAGGGGCAGGTGGTCTGAGGCAGGACTATCAATAGTATATTCCTCCAGTACAGTTACCCGCCCGTCGGAAAAGAAAAGATCTATTCCTTTAACAGGCAGATCTGCCGGGTAAGTTTTACTGTTATCAACCAATGATACCAGCCCGCCCTTCTCTTCCCGGATATAATATAATACCTCCCGGGCCTCTGTATTAAAATCCCCCATCAATATATAGGGGTCCTCCAGCTTTTCCAGATATTGATTAATCCATTTTATCTGTTCTCTCCGTTCCTCCAGGTTCAGGGAGAGGTGGGTGAGCAGAATATTTATAATCCTGCCTCCGCCTAAATCCAGCCTGGCCTTTAAGAGGGAACGGTTTTCTCCCTCACTGCCTTCCAGTACCGGCAGGAAGATATTCTCCACATCAATGATTGGATATCTGGAAAGGATAGCATTACCATAACTACCAATATAGCCCCTTATGCTGGGTCCAAAGGCATAATTCATCTCCAGGGCCTCCGCCAGGTATCCAGCCTGATTTCTGAAACCACTTCTGCCTGTCCGCACATCTACTTCATTCAGGCCGATAATATCGGCACCGGACCCCCTGATGACACTGGCAGTCCGTTCCAGATCCAGCCTGCCATCCAGACCGATGCCCCGCTGGATATTATAGGTCAGGAGTTCCAGTTCCACTTTTCCTTCCAGCCTTTCCTCTGTCTGAAAATAAAATTGATTGGAAACCAGCAGCAGCTCTTCCCGGGAAAAAAGATACCAGCAACTGAAGAGGCTTATTACAATTATGATAATTATCAATTTTTTCATCTGCTCACCCCCTTAAAATTATATTTATATTCCCGCAAAAAAGTTATCATAATTACAGCAGTACCTTGATTATAACATTTATCATAATATACTTCTATATGTTAATCCTGCCAGATCCTCCCATTCCTGAACTTTCTGCCCTGATTGAACATTTTTCCAGCTTCCTGAATATACTGAAACTAAATAATTCCATACCGGGGTGAGACTATGGCCTATAAAATATACATAGAGTTAAGTAGCCGGCGGCTGATTTTAAAAAACAATGACCGGATTGAGCATATATTCCCGGTAGCAATTGGTAAACCCTCCACACCTACTCCTACCGGTGATTTTAAACTGCTCAATAAAATCAAAAACCCAGGGGGTATCCTGGGAACCCGTTGGATGCAATTTACCTGGAATGAACATGGCATACATGGCACCAACCAGCCTCATCTAATCGGGCAGGCTGTTTCCCTTGGCTGTGTCCGGATGCATAACCATGATGTGGAAATAGTCTATGACAAGGTTTCCATAGGTACACCCATCATCATCCGGCAGACCCTGACCGGTAGTATTGAATATCCCAAAGATGACCCTTCAGATTCTTCCACAGACCATTACAACAATTCCTATTTCATCTATACTGTACGGAAAGGTGATTCCCTCTGGAAGATAGGACAGAGATTCAATGTATCTGTGGCAGAAATAAAACGGATCAATGAATTGACCAGTGATCTGATTTATCCGGGCCAGAAATTGAAACTGCCAGTCCGCAGTACCTCCTACAGAATTCACTAAAATTCTCCGGGCCAGTATTCAGGCATTCTTATCATCAGGCAAAGTAAAAGGCAATGGCTATAATCAGGTAGGCTGCTATTAACTGCAACCCTTCAAACCAGTTGGATTTTCCCTGTAAATAAACTATATTTATGGCCAATACAGACAAAACTATACTGCTAATTTCCAGGATATTAAATAAGATATTCATCGGTTGTCCAATAAAATGGCTGATAAAGATTAAAAGGGGAACCAGGAACAGGGCTACCTGAATACTGGAACCCACTGCAATGGTTATGCTGAGATCTATCTTATTCTCCCTGGCCATTTTAATGGCGGTCAGATTTTCTGCCGTATTGGAAATAATGGGCAAAATGATAACACCTATAAAAACCGGAGATATATTAAAGTGTTCCTGCAGGGCTGAAATGGAACCAACCAGGATATTAGCCTCTACCGCAATCAAAATAGTTGTCAATAATAAATAAAAGATTTTCTTCCCTATCCTTTTATAATTATAATCCTGCCAGTCCTTCTCTTTCCTTTCCTCCCCTTCTTTTCTTTTATCCTTTTCCTGTTCATGAAAAACCAGAGTAAAATATAGGCCGGCCAGATAAGTAAAAAAAAGAACCAGTCCCACTCCTATACTGAGTCTGCCCAGTACTACAGTCTTTATCTTTGCTGAGCCATAATAAAAAATGGCCGGAATTAACATTCCGATAACAGCCAGCATGAGCATGACGCTATTGGTAATAGCCAGTAATTTATCGAACTCCTGGCGCTGATACTTTAATCCACCCAGAAAAAAAGACAGACCCAATACCAGAAGTAAATTCATTAAGATTGAGCCTGTTATATTAGCTTTTACCACATTCAGCAAGCCATCATAAATTGCAAAAACCGAAATTATCAATTCAGTGGCATTGCCAAAGCTTACATTTATCAAACCACCCCAGCTGCTTCCCAGCAGATGGCGTAACTGATCAGTCAAATGGGACATGAGGGCAGCCAGAGGGATGATTGCCAGGGCTGACGTGATAAAGGAATAAAGGGAAGCATCAAAAAAGTAAGATAGGGCCAGGCTGATGGGGATAAAAATAAAGAGCACCTTTAATTTCTTAAGCATGATACCGCTGATCACCTCAGCATTATTATAACCACTCTCCTCCTTATAAATGCCTCACTGCTTTTTAATTCCGTGGTATTAATAAAGTCTGCCCTACCTGTATGTTTTCCGGATTAGAGATATTATTTATAGCAATAATTCTTTCTACTGAAACACCAAATCGCTGGCCAATTAAATACAGTGTATCCCCGGCCCTGACCACATAGCTGATATAGCCATCAGCTGCAGGGGGAACCGGGCGGGGCAATTCTACCGGCCTGTCGCTTATCCCCGTAATCACAGGAACCCGGACCCGTTCTGTAACCAACAGGTTTACATCAAGTATAGCCCTTACACTTAATTCCCGGTCCGATATCTGGCTGGCAGACATACTGGCTATATCGATATCAGCAAAGGCCCGCATATTATCCCTCACCTGGGGGAAGTTTAAAAAACTGCTGAAACGGATAGTGGCAGGAGCAAAATAGACTGGCTGCTGTGGCAGGGCAGCAACATAGATAACATTGGCATCAATAACACCACTGATCAGCACCCCGCCCCTCTCTGCATCTACTTCTATGCTCCCTTGCCGGATATTGCCACTGGCACTAATTACCCGGGCAATATCTGGATTACCCTCCGGTATCCTTGCTGTATCTCTGGCCGAAATCCTGGTCCTCTCTTCTATTACTATCCGCTCCACCAGTATTGTCCTGGAAACGGGATATAAGCCGTCGACTGGACTGACTATATCTGTAGGTACTTCCACCAATTCTTCAACAACGACCAGTATCCTGAAGGCTACCTCTGTCCGGAGTCTTAGCTGCCGGCTGTCGACCAGGCTGGCCTCTTCCCTGAGAATATTTGTATCAACATAGGCACTCATTTCAGGTGTTACACCATTGAAAACAAAGTTTTCATTAAAACCATAGGTCAGTTCAGCATATTCCAGCTGACCCCTTTCATTGACAAAAAGCAGATTACTCCTCACTATCCCGCGGACCCGGACCCGGTTATAAGCTGTAATAATCTCTGTAATCTGAACCGCATTATCAACATCTACTATCCTCCTGATATTGGAAACAGCTGCAGGCAGCCTGATTGTTTCCACAAGATCCCGGGTATAATTTCTCTCCCGCACACTGCGCTGTATCCTGAGCCTCTCCCTGCGCATATCGATATCTCTTCTTGGCGGGACCAGGGGTACCACATCTGCCGCTGTTATATCCAGGTCAATCTGGATTGTAAACTCCAGATTGATGGAGCGCTGGTTGATTAAAGAAAAATCTATGTCAGTAATTACGGCCTCAGCCTCAGCCTCATAACCCCTGCGGGCTCCCCTGACAGGGATACGTTCTGTAAAGGTAAAATTCCTTCTGATACTTTCCAGATTGGCCGGGTCTTCAGCAGCAGCATAATAAATAGTAGATCTAATAATTCCATTAATTATCACATAGCCAGTCTCCATATCTATGCTCCTGATTTCAACCCGGGCATTGACGCTAACCACTCTGGCCGCAGCCGGCCTGTCTGACGGTATGCTTACATTACGCACTACCTCAGTTTCCAGGATCCTTTCAGCGATTACTTCATCAACACGTAAATTCTGGGGCATATTGACCTCCTTTCTCAAACTTTTTTAATCTTGATAGCCTTTTTAACCTTTTGTGGCTTGATATTTACTTTTTTCTTTTTCGCTTCCTTATTATTTTTATCTTTCGCCAAGTAAATGACCTCCTATCAGTAAATTTATCATTAATAATATATGCCCCTCTCTCTTCAAGTGTGATAGCGTAACTTTCTGTGAAGGAAGAACAAAAAAATATTGCATTTTTATAAAAAAGTGTTATACTAAAATTAGAGATCTGCGGGAATAGCTCAGTTGGTAGAGCATCACGTTCCCAACGTGAGGGCCGCGGGTTCGAGTCCCGTTTCCCGCTCCACAACTTAGATTATATTTCCCCCGCTCACCGGTATACCTTAACTTTGTTCAGGAAATATAGTCTTTTGCTATGGACATGATGAAAATATGAAAGGGCTGTCTGGCACAGACAGCCCTCTCTTTTTTCCTCTGAATATTTTTATGAACAGTTTATTACTATAATCTATCTCTATAAAAAAAAGAACTGTAAAAGCAAAAAGCCTTACAGTTCCCTCTATCTATTAACCCCTTGGGCTGATAATCGTACTGGGAACACAGATCTTCTGACCTATGCGGAGATTGTTGGGATCTATACCTGGATTAGCCCTGATCAGTGCATCTACAGTAGTCCTGTATCTGCGGGAAATCTTATACAAGGTATCACCGGCCTGCACTATATAAACAACATAGGAGGGTGGGCATTCTTCATCAGCTACAGGTGAAACAACAATTATATCTGTTACAATCTCCATCTGCCTGAATTCAGTTACCTTGGCAAATTTCCGGATAACAACAGTCATATCCACCTGTCTGGTATTACCCTGTCTATTAACATTGACCAGTTCGGCACTGCTCTTGGTTACTTCTACCTCTACATGGGCATTCATGCCAGGCTCTGCTCCCGGTATATCTACAAAGTTATCATCTGTAAAGACCTCTTCATAGAAATGGACCGGCTGGAATGGTTCTTCCTCCACTGCACCGACATAGACTATACTTCCCTCGATATCCATTTCAATCAGGACTCCGCCTGGCTCTACAGTCACATCCCGGTCCACTATCCTGGCCTGAGCCTCAATAATCCTCTCTGCCGGCGGTTTGAAGGGATCTGAATCTGGAATTGTTAATCTCCTGGTAACAGTTTCATGGACCGTATCTTCCCCTACAACATCTTCAACCCGCAGTAATTCCCGCTCAATTTCCACCAGGTCACTGATTATATCTGTTACTACCCTGACCTGTTTAGGTTCAGTGACCTTGACAAAAATCCGGAGTACAACATCGATTTCAACAGTCCTTATCTCTCCATTGGGACCGCGAATAACATCATAGGATACCCTCTGAATGAAGACATTAGTATGGACATTCATTCCCTTTTCTGCCCCGGGTACATCTATTGCTTCACTGAAAGTAAAGGTATCTTCCATAAAATGTACGGGCTGCTGCGGCTGGTCTTGATCAACTATACCTACATACATAACTCCGCCCATAATTGTTCCCTCGACTATTACCCCATCTTCCGTAATCTCTGTCTGAATATCACCTACTATCTCTGCAGTAGCGTTGAGTACCCTCTCAATAGGTGGTTTGCCCATCTCCTCTGGTGGTCTCAGTTCCCCGCTAACAACTACGGTTAAAACATTTTCTCCAATAACATCTTCAATTCTCAGTAATTCTTCAGTAATATTTTCCCGCGGTATACCTGTTACATCAGTTATTACTGTAATTTGTCTGTACTCGGTTACCTTGACAAATTTCTGTACTACCACTGTTACTTCTATGGTCCTTACTCCGCCAAATACCTCCCCTTCTCCCAGAGGCGGTATGCGGACCTGCTCAAAAGAAATCCTGCGGATAATGATATCTACAAAAACATTCATGCCTGGTTCTGCTTCAGGAATATCCACAAAGTTTCTTAAAGGCAGAGAACCTTCCACAAAATGTACAGGCTGTTGTGGTTCATCTTCTGGCACAACTCCAACATAAGTTACGCCAATTTCAATATTTCCTGTGATTTCCACTCCGCCATCTTCAATAGTAGTCTGCAGATTATTTATACCAAAGTCTCTTACATCGATAATCCTCTCTGCAGGGGGTTTTTCTTCCGGTATAGTTATGGTACCGGTTATGGATTCAGTTACTACTTCTTCACCTATTACATATTCAACCCGGATCAGCTCTTCATTGAAATTTACAGCCAATCTGACTCCTCCTTCCTGAAAAATTATTAAATTTGTCATTTATAATATATGCATAAACCATGTAAATGTGAAAACACAGCTCCCATATATTAAATATATAAATAGGGTGGACTAAATATGACAGGAGCCAGGATTGTTTTTCACAATTAAGAGATTTCCCTCATAAAATATCCTGGGAGGTGGAAACTATGCCCTTTGGTTATTCAAGGAAGATTTTTAAATATCCGGCTGTCCAATATATACCTCTGGAACGCTATGATGAAATACATGGGAATTTAGATAGAAGCTCTGATCTGGCCAGGATTTATATCTATAACTATCAGGAAGAGGAAGAACTAAAGAGAAGATTAGGGCACCTGGGCTACAATGAAAACTATACCATCAACAGGGGACAACTGGGAGTTCTGGTCAGAAATGCCCGGGTTGATCTGGTACAATACAGGGGGTTTGAAGTTATTATGGTCGGCCAGCAAAATCCCGGTACATACCAACTTTTCAAAGTCACGACAGCTTATTTCTACAAAGATAAAATCATTTTTACCCTTTATGATGGCGATAGCAGCAGAAGGCTGGATCTTTATCCTCTGCAGGAAAGAATAAGGGACCTATAGCTAAGCCATCTCCCTCCCCGGGAAGCTGTCCAAAAGCAGGATAATGATAAAAAGCCTGGTTTCATTCACCAGGCTTTTCTTTTTTTACTGCTTATAGGTTTCCACTTCACAAAGATTAAACTGGATATTTTCAGTAACCTTGACAAAGATATCTCCTATATATTTCTGGCTTAACACTTTGCCATCTTCCGAAATAGAGGGTTCCAGGAGATGGATAGATGGTATAACATCCACCTGCATGCCCGGCCTGGCCCCTACCACATTTACAAGGGTACAGAAGGGAAGTTCTTTTTCCAGCTCATATTCCAGGTTATTTTCACCCACATACTGGACCTTTTTATTAATTACACCCTGGACAATGACCTTTTCATTGACCAGCTCTGCACTTATATCAGTAAAAGAAGCCTTTATTTCAATCAGCTCCCCGGGATCCACCTCCAGGTCTAATCTGCTCTCACCTAAAAATTGTTTTGTATTTTCACCAATTACCTCCGGTAACATGACCAGAGAATCCTTTCCCGTTACCAGATTAATCTGAATAGTCTCAGTTACTTTGACGGTTAAATCCAGGGCTATTTTTTGGTTTATGGTAATCCCGTCTGGATTCAAATTTTCCTTGATATTTTCAAATTCCCAGAATGCCTGTACATTCATACCAGGTTCTGTACCTGGAATATCAACAAACTCACTGAAAGGTATATCCTCACTCTGCCGGTGTTCCAATTCATCTTCCCCTATGTAGTATAGCTCTTTATGTACTATACCCTGGATAATGACCAGATCATCTATAGGTTTAACTTCCAATTCTCTGACTTCTGCTATTATATCTACAATCTTCCGGGCCTTTACTGCCAGGCTCAGGTCATTAGCTATGATAGACTGTACTGAATTTTCACCAATCAATTTCTCTACCTTGACCAGGGGACCGGTCCCGGTTTTAACGATCAACTCTTTCCGGGAGAGTACTTTAACAAATAGCTGAACTATGACATTTAACTCCAGTACATTTCCCTCGGCCAGCAATTTCCCATTTATATGTTCTATACCCGGTTCCAGCACTACATCCATCCCTGCTGCAGCACCGGGAATATCTATAAAAGTATTTAACCGGGTATCTTCTGTTTGATGATGAAAAATCTGGTCAGTACCGACATAAAATACCTCTTTATGTATCACACCCTGTATTATAACCTTATTTTCAATTACCTCTGTCTCTATATCTCTCAGGGACACGTCAATTTCCTTGATCTTGACTGCCGGAACCTCCAGTGTCATACTACTTACCTTCATTTTCTGGACAACATTTTCTCCTATTACTACTGGAGCTTCAATAATCTCCAGACTCTCTCCATTCTGCAGCCCGTTCATCAACATCCCTCCTTATGCTTAGTTTATATGAATTCCCGCCAGATTCCCGGCTTTCCCGAAAACCCTCCTTTCTTCCTTTAGCCTCCTGCCTGAATAATTTAAAATAATTCTTCTTCCAATATAGGTACTGGCTGTATAATCCCGTTATAAAGGCAGTTATTAAAGCCAGCAGTATTAACCAGGCCAGGGATATTAACACAAAATTAACAACCTCCTTTTCTGTTATATAATATGGTTTATCTGTAAAAATGTGAAAACCTGGCTTAAAAGCCAGGTTTACTTAATAACATTATTAATTTTATCCAGTCCATTCTTATAAGAAACTGCTAATCTACTGAATAGTAGTTCAACTGAATATTACTGAGGGGTGCATTTATCTCTATATAGAGTTTTTCAGCAGAATGATCAAATCCAGGCGACTGATGATAGGATCTTGTCTTTATCAGGCCCAGTTCCTGAAAATTATGATTACTTAACAGGAGCCCGCTTTTGACACTGACAGCCTTTCCCTCCGGTATATTTATTTTTATATTGCCGGCACCAGTATTTATCTCTATATTTTCTATATCGGTACCCAGATAAATATTCAGGTCAGCAGCCCCACTATTTATTTTTAAATCCTTAATCTTTAGATTACTGAAATCCAGTTCAAATTTTCCCGCTCCTGTATTGATCTCTATTGAATGGAGCAGGCGGGGATTCAAGTACAGGTGCCAGGGGCCTCTTCCCCTGTGATGGGAAAAACTATAAGCCTTGATCTTTAAATGGCCTGTCTGCCCCCGGGCAAAGTATTCTATCTCCGGCCTTCTTCCTCTCCTGTGAGTATAAAGCTCATATAAATTTTCATCATTATCTACACTATCTATGATGAATCTGCCGGCTCCTATATTCAATTCTAAATCCAATTCCCTCAGGGAGTCCCTGACAGGCATATTATAACTGATTACTTCCCCCTCTTCCACAAAGGGATAGTTATCATTATAGGGTATTTCCGGATTAACTATAAACAGGATGATAATACCGGCAACAAAGATTACTGTCGTTAACCACCAGAAGGGGGTCTCCTTGAAAATCATACTGAGCCCGACAAGTATTATCAAAACCGGCCAGAAACGAAAGAGGAACTCCCAATTAAAAGAGCCTATTATCCCAAAAGTCCTGAGCAGAAAAAACACACCCAGGCCGAGCAAAAAAATACCGCCTTCAATCTGGGACTTTTTATATTTATTCATCCCCTTTGACCCCCCTGAAGATAAAATAAATACCCAGAACCACCAGTACCAGGGGCCAGAGACGGTGCCAGCGGATGAAATAGAGCCATTTGTCAAAAATAAAGAAAACTCCAAGCCCTATCAGGATAATCCCGAATAATCTCTGGGCATCATTCTTTTTCCCCCTGTTTTTTACCTCCTGCTTTTCTTCACCACTGTCAGTATCTTCATCCCCTGATGCAGTGTCAAATTCCACGTCTATAAAATCTTCCTTATTTTCCGGTATAATTGCCATGGCAACAATATAAAATAAAAAACCCAATCCATCAGCAAAAAAGAGTACAACAGCCAGTATTCTTACAATTGCAGGATCAATATTGAAATACTCTGCTATACCGGCACAGACTCCAGCCAGCATCCTGTCGGTCCTCGAACGATATAGTTTTTTAGCCTCCAATTCAATTCCCCCTTAAAATTGACTTAAAAAAAGGGAATCCAGGTAAGGATTCCCTTTCATTATACACTATTTCATATTTATTTTAAAGAACTTAACTACAATCTTTTTAGTGAAGGAATTATCATCTGTCCTTATTCATTGACAGCATAAAATTTATCATCTTGATCAAACTGGCTTAAATAGAGGTCTCTATAAACACCTTTCTGGTTTATCAAGGTATTGTGGGTACCCTCCTGTACGATTCCCTCTTCTGTGAGGACAATAATCCGGTCTGCATTCTGCACAGTGGACAATCTATGGGCAATAATCATGGTTGTCCTGCCTTTAGCCAGCTGATCCAGTGACTGCTGTATAATCCGCTCACTCTCGTTATCCAGCGAAGAGGTGGCCTCGTCCAGTATCAAAATAGGCGGGTTTTTCAGAAAGATCCTGGCTATGGAGATTCTCTGTTTCTGGCCGCCAGAAAGCTTTACACCCCTCTCGCCAATCTCAGTGTCATAACCATTACTCAGTTCCATGATAAATTCATGGGCTGCGGCATTCTGAGCTGCTTCAATAATCTCCTCTTCAGTGGCATCTGGTTTACCGTAGGCAATATTATCCCTGATTGTCCCGTTAAAGAGGAAGACATCCTGCTGCACTATACCTATATTGGCCCGCAGGCTCTTTAAAGACAGGTCCCTGATATCCTGCCCATCTATGTATATGGCTCCTTTATCTATCTCATAAAAACGGGGTAAGAGATTACATAAAGTAGTCTTGCCGGCTCCGGACGGTCCGACAAAGGCCACAGTCTCTCCCGGGCGTATCTTAAGATTAATTTTATCAAGTACCCTGCTGTCATTATTATAACTGAAGGATACCTCTTTATATTCAATCTCTCCCCGGACATTTTTCAATTCCATGGGCTGCTCCACTTCGATCACATCCGGTTTTACGGCAAGGACTTCCTGGAATCTGCCAAAACCAGTCATGGCCCTCTGGTATTGTTCATTTAGATTGGCAATCCTCCTGATAGGACGCATGAACATATTGACATATATTAAGAAGGCAAGTAATTCACCGGCAGTAAGCCTGTTCAGATAAATCAGATAGGCCCCTGCAGCAATGGTAATCAGCTCAATCATATTGTTAAAAAAGTTGATACCAGAGTTAAACTGAGCCATAGCTTCCATGGCCCTTTCCCTGGATTTACAGAACCGTTGATTACCCAGTTCAAACTTCTCCTCCTCATAGGTTTCATTGGTAAAGGATTTTACTACCCTGATTCCGCTAAGGCTCTCCTCTATCTGGGAATTAATCTCTGCTATCTTGATCCTGTTGTCCAGGAAACGATGATACATCTTACCCCTGAGCCTTATGGCAAAAATAATCATGACCGGCACCATCAGAAAAGAGGCCAGGGCCAGAATCCAGTTCATGTGCAGCATGACAATAAAAGCCCCCAGTATTGTGACAACAGAGATGAAAACCTCTTCCGGTCCATGATGGGCCAGCTCTGAAATATCATTTAAATCATTGACTATCCGGGACATCAAATAACCTACTCTGGTATTATCATAAAACTTCAGGGAAAGTGTCTGGAGATGGGAAAACAACTCCTTCCTCATATCTGCTTCCATCCTGATACCCAGCACATGTCCCCAATAGGTAACTATGTATTGTAAAATATAGCGGACAATAAAAATAACCAGAAGGAAAATGCTCATTTTGAGCATCATGTTAAGATTTCTGGTAGGTATGTAAACATCAATGAACTGCCTGCTGATATAAGGGTAAATCAGATCAATTACAGACATTAAAAAAGCACAGCTGATATCCAGTATAAATAACTTCCAGTGGGGCCTATAATATCTGGCAAATTCTCTAACCATTTTATCTCCTCCTACATCTTTAACTATTTTAGCATATTAAAAAGAAAAACTCAAAAAAGGGATTTATCCTGTCCTGGTAGAAATAGAACTTAAAAGTATAAGCAAATTCCAGGAGGAGATTAAAATTGA
>JAAYRT010000109.1 GCA_012518635.1 Halanaerobiaceae bacterium
CAGTATTGGTTATAAGACTATCATGTGGTCTGCAGATACCATAGACTGGCAAAGGCCGGCACCGGAAATCATCGTACAGCGGGCGGTAAATAAGATTGATGATGGAGGGATAATCCTGATGCATCCAACTGAACCGAGTCTGGCAGCCCTTGATAATATAATAGATATCCTGAAACAACGGGGCTATAAATTTGTAACTGTCTCTCAATTGATCCAGGAGTGAAGGACTTTTTAAAAGGAGCATTCTGTGATAAAATAGTTTATACAGTTATTGCTATAAAAAAATTTTTAGTTTAAATTTTAGAAAAAGAGGTGTATTGGATGAAGATTGAGATTGTGCGGTTGGATAAGAGTTTACCTTTGCCTGCCTATCAGCATGTTGGGGAAGATGTCGGCCTGGATTTGATGTCAGCAGAGGAGGCAATAATTAAAAGCGGAGAGTCCAGGCTAATCAAGACAGGGATAAAGCTGGCTATCCCCCAGGGATATGGGGGATTTGTTTATCCAAGGAGTGGACTGGCTTTAAAACATGGAATTTCGGTATTGAATAGTGTGGGGGTAATCGATCCTGGCTACCGGGGTGAATTAGGGGTAATTTTAATAAATCATGGAAAAGAGGATTTCAAGATAAATAAGGGTGACCGGATTGCCCAATTGATCATACATAAAATCTATCAGATAGAATGGGAAGAAGTAGAAGAGCTTTCAGACAGTAAACGGGGCAAGGGAGGATTTGGTCATACCGGGGTTTAAGGAGTGATCAAATTGCTGCTGAAAGATATAATCGGGAAAGAGGTTATCGATCTGGAAGGAAGACGATTGGGGAAAATCAGGAAGGTGGATATTATAATGGAGGCCAGTACCGGCCAGGTGGAAGCCATAATTCTGGGCAGTAAAAATAACAGATTCCTGATTCCCTGGCATGGAATTAAACAGATCGGCAGCAGGGTTGTTCTGATAGACAATGCCCTGAAATATATAAAAAAATAAGATTTGAAATAAGCTGTTTATAAGAGAAAGAAGGGTTAAATTTGAAAGAAGATAAAATCCTGAAAAAAGGTTTCAATACCCTGGCTATACATGGTGAGGGTGAGGAAAGGAAGCCTGCCAATGCTTTGAATTCGCCGGTTTTTATGACCTCTACCTTTACCTTTGATAATCTGGACCATGCTGAAAGGACCTTCTCCTTTGATTGTGATGATTATGTCTATACCAGGGGCAATAACCCCAATCTCCGGGAGCTGGAAAGAAAGATGGCCCTCCTGGAAGGCGGGGTAGATAGTGTTGTCTTTGCTACGGGTATGGCTGCAATCAGTTCAGTTTTATTTTCCCTTTTAAAGCCCGGAGATAAGATTATAGCCCACCAGGTCCTTTATGGTTCTAGCTATAATGTGATTAAAAAGCTATTGCCTGCTTATGGTATTAAGAGTGAATTTGTGGATTTGACTGCAGTGGATAAACTGGAAGAATATTTAGGTGATGAGAGTGATGAAGTCCGGGTAATCTACTTTGAGACCCCTGCCAATCCTAATCTGGACTTGATCGATATAAAAGCCATAGCTGAACTGGCCGGGGATAAGGATATAAAAATTGTTGTTGATAATACCTTTGCTACTCCCTACCTGCAGAGACCGCTGGAGCTGGGAGCTGATGTGGTGGTACATAGTGCCACCAAATATCTTAATGGCCATGGGGATGTCCTGGGGGGAGTAGCGGTAGCGAAAGAGGAGGATTATATACAGAGTCTCAAATTTGAATACATGACCGAATTCGGAGGTGTCCTGAGTCCCTTTAATGCCTGGTTGATATTGCGGGGTCTGAAGACACTGGGGATCAGGATGGAGAAACACCAGGAAAATGCCAGGAAGGTGGCAGAATATCTGGCAGAACATGATAAGGTCCAGAAGGTTTTTTATCCCGGATTAACCGGCA
>JAAYRT010000160.1 GCA_012518635.1 Halanaerobiaceae bacterium
ATTTTAAAAAGCTGGTGGCCATCCTGCGCCTGTCAGTACCATACACCGGTTTAATCCTTACCGCCCGTGAAAATGCAGAAATCAGAAAAGAGGTAATCCCTCTGGGTGTTACCCAGATTGATGCCGGCTCAAGAATCGGTATCGGTGCCTATAGCAAAAGCCAGGCCCTCCTGCCGGAAAAGGAACAATTTCAGTTAGGCGATATCCGGTCTCTGGATGAAGTCATAGGGGAACTTGCTGAACAGGGTTATGTGCCTTCCTTCTGTACTGCCGGTTACAGGTGCGGCAGAACCGGTGAATATTTCATGAAACTGGCTAAAACCGGCCTGGTGCAGAATTACTGCCTGCCCAATGCCCTCCTGACCTTCAAGGAATATCTGGAGGACTTTGCTTCAGAGAAAACCAGGGAAATCGGCGAAAGGCTTATAAGAGAAAATCTGGAGGAAATAGGGAAAAAGGATCCGGCACGGAGAAACTTTGTCGAAGAAAAACTACAACTTATTGCGCAGGGTGCCCGTGACATCTATATCTAGAAAAGAAAGGCAGGTTGGTTATCTTGAACAAAACACCCCAGGCAAATAGAATCCATATCGGTATCTTTGGTAAAAGGAATGTGGGAAAATCCAGCCTGCTGAATGCAATATGCGGCCAGCAGGTCTCCCTGGTCTCCCCTATCCAGGGGACCACCACAGATCCCGTAAAAAAAGCCATGGAATTAGTTCCTGTCGGGCCGGTACTATTTATTGATACTGCCGGGCTGGATGACAGCGGAGAGGTGGGTAAACTAAGGGTGGAAAAAACAAAACAGATCATGCAAGAAGTTGATCTGGCCCTTTTTGTTATGGATGTAAATGACCCTGACCTGGAACTCTTTAATAAAATCATCAATGAATTCAAAAAACTTGATATCACTTTTCTTACTGTTTTCAATAAAATTGATACAGTCGGAAAAGAAAAAATCGAAGAGCTTAAAACAAAATTTCCCGGGGCCCTTTTTGTCTCTGCAAAAAATCCAGATAAGATTCAGGAATTGAAGGAAGCCCTGGCCGGTATAATAAAAGAAAGGGAAGAGAGAAATTCATTAATTGCTGATCTCCTCCCTCAAAACAGCAAGGTCATTCTGGTAATCCGCATTGACGAGGCAGCCCCTAAAGGCAGGCTGATTTTACCCCAGGTCCAGCTGATCCGGGATTGCCTTGACCATGGAATCAAATGCTATGTAGTGAGAGATTCAGAGCTGGAGTCTGCCCTCAATGATATTAAAGGTGTCGATCTGGTTATTACAGATTCCAGTATCTTTAAAAAGGTAGCAGAGATAGTACCGGAATCAGTTCCCCTGACCTCTTTCTCTATCCTTTTTGCCCGTTATAAAGGGAACCTGCACTTATTACTGGAAGGGATAAAAAAACTGGAAGAGTTACCGGAGGAAGCCAGGATTTTAATTGCCGAAAGCTGTACCCATGCTGTTACCTGTGAGGATATCGGCCGGGTAAAGATTCCTGCTTTATTGAATAAACATCTTAAGAAAAAACTGACCATCGATGTGGCCAGCGGCCAGGACTTTCCTCAGAATATCACCGATTATGACCTGGTCATCCATTGCGGTGCCTGTATGCTCAATAAAAAGGCCATGGTAAACAGGTTGAAAAAATGCCAGGAAAAAGGGGTAGCCGTTACAAACTATGGGATGATACTGGCCCATTTCAGTGGAATACTGCAGAGGGCTACAGAGATATTTTCTTAATACCTATCCAGGGCATCATAGATGACCGGCAGGTCCCAGTTGGTGATAATCCCCAGGAATTCCTCATCATCCCTGCCATTTTCGCTGATTATTATCGCTTCCAGCTTTTTAGGCGTATTCTTGTAATCATCAAATATATCCAGGACTTCAGCAAAATTTGTCCGGGCAGGGATAAAGAGACA